>NZ_JAGUQP010000016.1 GCF_018704065.1 Desulfovulcanus ferrireducens
AAAATTGTTCTTGAAAACAAAATAAACTAACCAATAAATTTTAACCATTAACTATTGACAAAAAACACAGTTGCTGAGTTAATTTGCGAGCGCATTTTCTTCAATGCTAACAAAGACTTGGACACATCTAAGACTTGTTTGCGGGCTGTGCATAATGGGGTTGGTCAATAGAATGTTACTTAATGCCTTTTCTGTTGTTATGATGGGTTTCGAAAGTTCGATGGAATAACCTCCCTATGCACAGCACTTCCGCAATCTTCGCCAAGATGTGTTATCCAACCCGTTTGTAATGCATTTCAGAAAATGCACCCTTCAATTGTGCAGTAATTTTAGGATGTTAATCATGTCAGAAAGTTGAGTATCCCACCATTATGCTCTGTCCGCAAGCAGATTTTGAGAACAGGCTCAAGTCATTGTACCAGCATGAAAGAAACCAGGACTAGAATAAACCATGGAAATTAAGCTGATAAAAAAGTTCGGCCACAGACTCATAAGGGTATCTATTCAGACTCGATCCTCTTCACTAATCACGTCTGCGAAATGGTTCGGCATTGATTCCATAACGACGCATTATCTGTTGTAAGGCTTGACGCTCCAGACCACACATTCGCGCGGCCTGGGTGACATTGCCCTCTGTAGTACTCAAGAGCCTGCTAATATATGCATGGTGAAAGCGATTAAGCACATCTTCTTTGGCTTCTTTGTAAGGTAAATCAGGCAACGTATTGAAATCAAATGTTCCAGTGGTAGTTTTTTTAGACTTTAATCCTATATGTTCGGGACGAATTTCCTCTTCAGGTGAAAAAAGTATTCCCCGAATTACTACATTTTCCAATTCCCGGACATTACCTTCCCACTCATTTTCAAGAAATATTTCCATTAATTCCGGTGAAACACGTTTGCCCGGACGATCAAGCTCTCTACCGTGCTTTTTCAAAAAATGATCCACAAGCAGGGGAATATCTTCCCGGCGCTCCCTAAGCGGCGGAAGCACAATCGGGACTACATTTAATCGGTAATAAAGATCTTCACGAAACTTGCCCTGTTTTATATTCTCTTGCAGATTGCGGTTGGTTGAGGCGATCACACGAACATCCACATGCACAGTCTTGGTATCCCCAAGAGGCTTGATGGTTTTTTCCTGAAGCACCCGCAACAATTTAGTCTGAATACTGGCACTGATATCTCCGATTTCATCTAAAAAGATAGTGCCACGATGGGCTTCCTGGAACAAACCTATCCGATTATGTGTAGCATGGGTAAAAGCTCCCTTTTTATAGCCAAAGAGTTCACTTTCCAGAATATTTTCCGGAACAGTGGGGCAATTAACAGCAACAAAAGGATGATTGTGCCGTTTACTCAACGCGTGAATTGCCCGAGCTACCAGATCCTTGCCTGTTCCTGACTCACCGGTGATTAAAACAGTAACATCAGTAGAAGCAACCATCTGAATGAGTTCATACAGGCGCTGCATTTTGGAGCTGTTGCCTACAAGATTATGAAAAGGCTGACGCCCTCGAAGGTCTCTTTGAAGACGCAAATTTTCTCGAAGCAACTTACTGCGCTCCAAAGCCTTTTGCAAAGTAAAAGCAATAGCTTCCGTATCAAATGGCTTGGTAATAAAATCATATGCACCACTTTTTATTGCTTCCACAGCAAGTTCTATACATCCATGCGCAGTCATCATGACTACAGTCATCCAGGGATGGTCTTCAAGAATCAGCGCCAAAAGGTCCAAACCATCCATGTTCGGCATTTTCATATCAATTAGAGCAACATCAATTACTACCTCTTTTAAAAGCTTCAAGGCTTCCGGACCAGAGATAGCTGTTTCTACCTGGCATCCAAGGTCTTCATGCAAGCTGCGTTTTAACAACCGCAAAAGGTCTGGTTCGTCATCAACGATTAAAATAGTTTCTTGGCTAGTCATCTTTTATTGCCTATCGCAATCTATTACAGGTAAACGAACGATAAATACACTTCCTTTACCGAGCTCGCTTTCAACTAGTATCTCGCCCCCGTGTTCTTTGACAATGCCATAACTAACAGAGAGACCAAGCCCAGTACCCTCTCCCGTGCTCTTTGTGGTAAAAAAAGGATCGAAAATCTTCGACAAATTATGAGGCTCAATCCCACAGCCTGTATCCACTACTCGAATCTGTACATCTCCTTTGCGGGGGTCATAGTGGGTACTAACAGTGATCTCGCCACTCTTTCCAATGGCATGTTTGGCATTCATAAAAAGATTCATAAATACCTGTTTCATTTTTTCGCCATCTAAAATCATAAACGGAACATTTGGATCAAACGAAGTAGAAATACAAATATTATCCAATTCAAATTGTTGTCGTACAACATTTATAACTTCTTCGATGCACTCATGCAGGGATACTTTTGTTTTCCTGGTTCTTGTGCTCCGGGAAAAGTTCAACAAATCTTCAACAATGGTTTTACATGTACGTGCATGTTTTTCAATGATGCGCAGATCAAGGTAACGCTCTGTTCCTTCAGGTTCATGGCGAATTAGCAATTGTGTATACCCCAGGATAATATTCAACGGGTTGTTTATCTCATGGGCCACACCAGCAGCTAAATGACCGATAGAAGCAAGTTTGTCTGCCTGGAGTAATTGTTGTTCCATAGCTTTTCTTTGAGTGATGTCTTTAACCAAAAAATGAAAAAATTCTTTTTTGTCCGTAAGAAGACATTCTACACTACCACTAAGCAAGACATGAACAGGGCCTCCTTTTGCCCCGATAAGTTCTACTTCTCCATCGCTTACATACCCCCGGTTTAACAACTGGTCTACCAGGCTATCCCAATGTTCTGGCTTACGAAAAAATTGTTTAAAGGAAATCCTCTCTTTTTGAATTGCCTCCCGGGTAAGACCAAGCAAGTTAATTCCCGCGGGGTTAATTTCAACTATCCGGCCATGTCGATCTGAAACCAGAATCATATCTCTGGAAGACTCAAATATACGCCGATATTTGTTTTCTGATATGAACAGTTCCTGAGTTCGTTCATCAACCAGCTCTTCCAGGTGGCGGTTGAGATAAAGAATTTGTTCATGACTGTCTTGTAGTGCCTGTTTATCCCTTAAAATTGTTTGGTTTATCTTCCAAACCCGCTCAAAAAACAAGGTAATGGATGCCACGACAACAAAAGTTATCGTGTTAAAGGCTCCACTGTACGGACGCAGCATCATCCACATTTGCTGATTGCCGCTAAGAAGCAAAAGACGCTTGGCAATATGCCCTACACCGCGAGAAATGGCAAAAGCAGCCAGAGCCCAAGCAATCCATAAAAGATAGGTCCATACTGCATTTTCTTTATCTTGATTTCGAAGACGCGTTGCCAGGTGCACACACAAAAAGGAAAAGAAAATCATTAAAGAAGAACCGAGAAAATCAATTACCCATATAGGAGATATAGGTAGGCTCATTGATTTTTCCTAATGTCAAGAAAGGATTTTGGACCGTTTCCGAGTAAATAACGAAGTGCCGCATAAAGAAAGATAATACCTGGAACGCAAAAGAGATGGTCCATTTTTGAAAAGTAAAACAATAAGGTAGCCCATTCATGACCTGGATTAGGCTCTATCCGGGCAAAGAACCCGCCTTCTTGAACGATCCGAAACAATCCTTCACGGCTTTCCAGGTAATGAGCAATGATCGCATCAAGATTCCAGAGAATAAAGCACAAAGCACAATATTGAAGGAGACGCCACCCCTTATCGCGCGTCAATCCCCTTTCACGCAACCAGTAAATAAATGTTCCTAAAGAAAGGATAAAGAAAGAATGGGCCAGTTGATGCACATAAAGGCCCTCTGGAGCTGCATGCACCTGGGTAGCATGGGCCACCTCAGATTGCATGAAAAGTAAAACCAAAAACAAATAAGACAATAATTTAAACATGTTACAGTGCTTAGAGCTTAAAAATTTAGGATTTAATCAACCATTTATTAACAAAAGTCAAAAAAATTAAAGCCTGAAGCCGTGCTTTTAGGTTCTAGCTTCAGACTATAGCAAGAGTAGAGACAGGTTACAACAGCCCTCTCCAAAAATCTTTTATCCCCTGTTCTCTACCCTTGCAAATTTGTCCCGGGCTGTAAGAATTTTTACAATTTCTTAAGCCAGGTACAATTTTTATTGTCTTTGCGTTAAAGCTCCTCAAATTTAAGCAAAGGACACCCCTTACAAACATCCAGTCCTGGCCATGGCTGAGCGCCTTTACCCAGAAGTGAAGCGCCCTGCCCTTGTTCACATCTTTGTTTCTGACGCTCAACCAGAGGCCCAATATGTTCACCCGGAATAAAAACATTCACATATCCCATTTCAGTCTTACCAGATGTCTTGGAACCTGCACACATGGTGGTCATATTAGCTGTATTATTGTTATAAGCCCATACACTTCCAGAACAAACAGCAGAATTCGGAGTATGAAAGAAAGTCAGATTTGGTCTTCTCATAGCTCCCATATAATCGTTTAATATATGATATGCTTGATAAGGAGTGCAGATCATGAAAACAATATCAGGATCCAATTCAATGCGATCATAAAAGTCAATTGGTGCCATATAAATACCTTTGCAACCCTTTTTAAGCTTTGCCTTTTGTTGTACAGCATCCCATGCAAGCTCTTCATCCATTAAATATTTCATATGTCGCTTAGTATCTGCTTCTTTCTCAAGTTCTCTAAAACCAAAAACTGGATAAGCATTTTGACATAAAAGTTTTCCTGGTTCCATAAAAAAAGACATTCTTTGTTGTCTTACAGCAGTCAAAAATTGGCAGTATGTAATTTTTGCCTTTGCTTTATGGGTAACAAACAGTTTAGGAATTTCAGATTCATCATAGATAAACCTGATACCTACAGGATCAAAATCCAATCTAACATTCCAGATCAATTCTTTACGAATTTCATTATAATCCATAATCCCTCCTCATATATAATTTTACAACACCTTAAAGATTTAAAAAGGCAGGCAAGCGAAACACTCTAAGCAAACTATGTGCCATTTTTCTTAATCCAAATCAAAGCACCGCTAGCTGTTTGCCGCTATCTGAAAAGCTTCTAACGATTTCGTTATCTCACACTCATCTTTGTATTGATTAACCAGTTACAGGCGTGGCTTTGAGGTGCAAGAAAAATATTGCACCGCAAATAAAAAATTGCACAATTTATCCTTATCAATCCCTTCCTGAAAATCATCCTAACCACTTTTAAATCCCTGTCCTTTTAAGATCTTAGCGAGCCTACAGATCACAAAAAGAATAAAATGGATATGGCATGTGATTTGCTCATGGGGTCGGAGCTAAAGAAGGACTAAGCTCTTAGATAAAGGAGGTGATATTATAAGAAGGCATAATAAGAGCAACTAGCAGTTTAATAAAGAAATGAATTATAAGGAGGGATTATGAAACAAATTATCAATAAGAAGATTCTCTTTATTTTTTTACTAACCATTGTGCTGGGCTGGGGAGCTTTCCTCAGCCTGAACGCGGCTGACACCGCTTTAGTAGGCGATAATCTGGGTTTGAGCGGCAAGTTAGGTGAGCTCATCGCAAAAACCCCAAAATGCATAGGTGAGGCTGCCAATGGCTGTATCAACCCCGACGCCCCAAGAGGATACCTGGGCATTCCCGGCGCACCCAGTCCCAACCTTATTTTAGGTTTTCTGTGGGCCATCTGGGTAGGCTGGATTTTTTCAACAGTAGGCGCTTTTGGTGGCATCATGGCCGGAGTTGGGCATATTACCATTTTTGGACTGGCCAATTATGCCAAGAGCTTCAAAAAAACTAACGTTGCTCTGAATAAATTTTTAACCGATACCATCCGCGTATCCAATATGTTCCTGGTGGGACTGAGCGGCGGCGTTTCCAGTTGGAACTACTGGAAGATGAAACGAATTGTTGCCCCGCTGGCCATTGCCATGGCCATAGGCGCGGTTGGCGGTGCAGTTGGAATTGCGGAACTGACAGCAGGTAAAATCAGCCTAAAATCTTACATTGGTTACTTTGGTCTGGCTGTTTTCGCCGTAGCTGGTTTTATGTGGTATGGTACCACTGCCAAGGCCCGTTCCAAAAATAAAGCTGCCAAAGAAGCTGCCAAACGCTTTGAAGAATCTGCCAAGAAAGAAGGGGCTAAATCAGAAGGCGTAAAACTGATCAAGTTTACTCTAAATGAATGTATCTTCTCCTTCTTAGGCGTGGAGTTCAAGTTTAGCCCCATCCTGGCAGCCTTAGGTGGTTTTTGTATAGCCATCATCGCAGTATTCTTGGGTATTGGCGGCGGTTTCCTCCTCGTTCCTTTCATGACCGACATTGTCAGGCTGCCCATGTTCATTGTGGCAGGTACATCTGCTTTCATCGTCCTCATCAAGATGATTGTTGGTATTTTCACCTACATCGTCTTGAAAGGCGCGACTGTTTACTGGCCTTTAATTGGTGCTGAGCTGATAGGTATCTTTATCGGCTCTATGATCGGTCCCAGGACCCAAAAATATATCCCGGATATCTGGCTCAAACGCCTTTTTGTCGTGTTGGCCATCTATGTTGGACTCCGGTACACCTCAAAGGGGTTTTTAGGTTACAGCATTGTGCCCCCTTATTAAAATCTTTTAGGAAGAGAGACTTATTTTTTCCTGTCTCTCTTCTACAAACCAAGAAATACACAAAATACGAGTTAAGAACCACAAAAATCAAGGAGCATAAATGTCCACCTGGGAACTTAAACTTTATCAAATCCTGGATTCTGGCTTCATCCTTTTTTATCGTTTTTTACCTGACCCGATAATTGCTTTTTTTGTCGGTACATTTCTGGTAGCCTTTGCTACTGTCATTATAGGTGAATTTTCCATTTCCCTGGCCTTTCTTGCCAATCGAGAGTATGTAGAAGGTCTCAATAACGAACTCATCAAGTGGAACAACCTTTCCGTCGAGGCCATTGAAGCCGGAGATAAAGAAGCTTACAAATCATGTAATGATCAGGCCAATAATATTTTCGGGAAAGTCTTTTTTATTTCCTTAGCTTATGCAGCAGCATCTCTGTGGCCCGTACCCTTTGCTCTGGGGTGGATGCAGTACCGTTTCCAAAACATAGAGCTCCCACTGCCCGTGTCTCTACCATATCTAGGCCAAACAGCTGGGTATACAACTATCTTCATTCTCCTTTACATCTTGGCCCGGATCATATTCGCCCAACTCAAGCCATATCTACCATACTTTAAAAAGATTGAGGTCATGCTTGCTGGCTATGTGCAAGAAAGAACAAAATTGAAAAGTTTTGCAGAATTATTAAAAAAGGCAGAAGATAAAAAAATAGCACAAGCAAAGAGCAGGAACAGGAGTATGCCTAGCAACAAAATAAATCTGGCCATTAACTCAAAATTTCAGTTTTAGAATTTAGAAAAAGGTGAACCACATATTTTATTTTGAGTTAGGAGCAAGAAAATCTTTGGCACCTAGCAGAATAGATAACTTGTTCTGTAACCTTATATATACATTTTTCCAGCTAAAAATATCAATTTTATGACTTTGAATTTGACATTAAAGCCAAACCGCTGTAACACTAACTTAAAAAAAGTAGCACAAGCCTCAAAATTTATGCCATCGTTCAGTATTTAAAAAAATATCCAAACATTTCGCTTGGTTACAAACATTAAAACTAAGAATTATTAATTTTTTTTAGCAAAGGTATCGACTAGGTCTTTCAAATATGTTAGCCATTTTAAATAATATATATTTGAGACACATATCCTTCACCAAGACCTAATAATTATAAATTTTTATTGTAATATAATTATGTTCAAATATAAATTTACAAATTGTGCCAATAAATCCTATTCAATCTACCAGATGACTAACCTAAAAATCAGCGGAGATTAAGATGATAGTTTCATGGATACAATTAGCTATTCTTATTTTCTTTATAGCTGGGATTATTTTTGCTACAGTACCAATCTTTGGGTCTTTACTAATCTCGCCCAAAGCAAGATCATCAGAGTTGTTTCTACCCTATGAGTGTGGTATGCGTCCGCATGGAACAGCATGGGTTAGATTTGGTATCAACTATTATTTTTATGCGCTGTTGTTTCTGGCATTCGATGTCGATGTACTGTATCTTTTTCCCGTAGCTGTATTCTATCCAGAAAGTGTCGGTTTTATACCTTTTTTTGAGATACTAATTTTTGTATTTATTCTATTTGCTGCTATTATTTATTTCTGGAAAAAAGGAGTTTTTACATGGCCCAGGCGGATCAAAGTTTAATCTATGCTCAGACGCAGGTAGACGCCCCCTTTATCAACATTGAGCTGGCCCAAAAGTTCGTGGATATTTGTCGAGCCATGTCTTTATGGCCCATGACCTTTGGTCTGGCCTGTTGCGCCATTGAAATGATGGCTGTGGGCATGGCCAGGTTTGATATTGCACGGTTTGGAGCAGAAGTGTTCAGACCTTCCCCGAGGCAGTCGGATCTGATGATTGTTGCCGGAACGGTGTCAAAAAAAATGGCTCCCATGGTGGTCAGGCTGTATGAACAGATGCCTGCACCCAGGTATGTTATTGCTATGGGCAATTGCGCCATCTCAGGAGGCCCATTTTATTTTGAAGGACAGTACGGCATTGTGGAAGGAGTGGACAAACTTATTCCGGTGGATGTCTATGTGCCAGGATGCCCGCCAAGACCAGAAGGTCTTTTAGAAGGTCTTTTCAAATTGCAGGAAAAGATCACGGGCAAGAGATGGTGGCCAAAGCCTAAAGGAGAATAGCCATGAGTGCCGACTTAAGTCAACTAAAAGAGACTGACGCCTGTAGCCAGGCTAATTGCAGTGATGAGCGTGCCGGGCATATCCGAAGTTTTTGTCTTTCCCCAAACAAGCTGATTTTTGCAGCGAAAAAGTTGGATGAGCTTGGTTATTTTCTGGAAGATGTTTCTTGCGTTCACGTGAAGGAAGGCTTTGAACTGGTTTATCATTTTGATCACTGGGATAATCCAGGGAGAATTGTCTTACGGACCATAATTAGTGAAGATAAAAAAGAAGCTGATTCTATTGCTCGTATCTTTCCAGGCGCAGACTGGCATGAAAGAGAGTGTTATGATTTCTTTGGCATCAGGTTTAAAGGACATTCCAATCTTATTCCCCTGCTTTTGCCCCCGGAAATAGATAACCCCCCTCTACTTAAAAAGGAGAAAGAAAAAAAAGATTTAAAACAACTTCTACCTGATCCCGAAAATGTTTTGACTTCTCCCCAGGATGAGGAATTTATGGAATATATTTTACAATGCTCAAAATCTAAAAGCAAAGAAGAATAGCAATGCTCGATCTTAAGCTCGATACCAGCGGAGATTTTTATACCCGTAAATTTCAGCCCACACCAGAAGAAGACAAGCTTATTTTAAACATGGGTCCGCAACACCCATCTACCCATGGTGTTTTGCGGATCATCTTGGAAATAGATGGCGAATACATTTTAAGGGCTGAGCCGGTTTTAGGGTACGTTCACCGCATGCAGGAAAAGATGGCAGAGGTGAAAACCTATGTCCAATATCTGCCTAACATGGGCCGTGTAGATTATCTACATGCCCTGGCCTGGAATTGGGCCTATGTAGGTGCGGTGGAAAAGCTCATGGGGCTAGAAGTCCCTGAACGGGCCGAGTATATTCGGGTTATTACCTGCGAACTAAACCGTATAAACTCCCATCTCTTGTGGTGGGGGGCCTATCTTTTAGACTTGGGTGCTTTTACTCCCATTATGTACGCTTTTGCTGATCGCGAAATTGTCATGGACATTTTGCAAAGGATAACCGGCTCAAGACTTACCTATTGTTACTATCGTTTTGGGGGAGTAAGCGCTGATATTGACCAGAAGTTTATCGATGACACCAAAGAGTTCTGTAAATACATGCGTTCGCGCTTTCCCATGTATAAAGATCTGGTCACAGACAACATAATCTTGCGCAAAAGAGTAGAAGACATCGGTCATATTAGTTTAGAGACCTGCCGTAAATATGGGGCCACCGGCCCGGTCTTGCGGGGTTCAGGAAAATCCTATGACGTACGCCGAGCTGAACCATATTCTGTCTATGATCGCTTTGATTTTGAAATTCCTGTCTACAATACTAGAGACGCTTTCGCCAGATATCTGGTGCGCATGGATGAAATGGAGCAGAGTCTGCGCATTATTGAACAGGCACTGGATAGCCTGCCGGGAGGGGACTATATTCATCCCAAGGTACCCAAAATTCTCAAACCTCCAAAGGGCGAAGTATATTTTGCTGTCGAAGGTGCAAGAGGAAAAATTGGCATCCACCTGGTGAGCGACGGCTCAAAAAATCCATATCGACTCAAGCTACGCTCACCTAGCTTTTCGAATTTAAGCCTTTTTAGAGATGTAGCCAGAGGTACGCTTCTGGCCGATGCAGTGTCCATTTTAGGTAGTCTGGACCTTGTTATCCCGGAGATTGACCGATGATAAATCTACCCATGCCTTTGATCCAAATCCTGATCGGCCTTGTGGCCATTCTGGCCTTTGTTGGTCTTAATGGTCTGGTCTTAGTTTACCTGGAAAGAAAAATCGCCGGACATGTTCAAAGGCGTCCAGGTCCCTTTGAAGTCGGGCCACATGGAATTTTACAGCCGCTGGCTGACGCTGTTAAACTTGTTGGTAAGCAACTAATCACGCCAAAAGGTGCTGATGCAGTGCTTTACTGGGCCGCGCCCATTATTTCCTTTGCTCCGGCCATTGTCTGCTTTTTACCCATACCCTTTGGGCCAACCCTTACGAATATCAATATTAATGCAGGTTTAGTTTTAATTTTAGCTTTTACAGGATTAAATGTCCTGGCCTTGTGTCTGGCCGGATGGAGTTCCCAGAACAAATGGTCTCTCTTGGGGGCAGCCAGGGATATTTCTCAGTCTGTAGCTTATGAAATCCCCCTGCTCCTTTCAATTTTGCCTATCATGATGCTTAGTGGCAGTCTTAACCTCTATGAAATATCCACTTCCCAAGGAGCATGGCCCTGGCAATGGTATATAGTTTATCAGCCCCTGGCCTTCATTATCTTTTTTGTCTGTATCCTGGCAGAAACCAACAGAGCTCCTTTTGACCTGCCGGAAGCTGAAAGCGAACTTACGGCTGGGTTCCACACCGAGTATTCAGGCATGGGCTTTGGACTATTTTTCCTGGCTGAATACTCCTACATGATTGTGGCCTGCGCCATGGCCTCTATTCTCTTTTTGGGAGGTTTTAATGGACCTCTTGCCTCTGGTTGGTGGTGGTTTTTACTCAAAGTTTATGCCCTGCTCATTGTTATGATGTGGCTTAGATGGACTTATCCCCGGGTTCGTTTTGATCAATTGTTAAATATTTGCTGGAAGTGGCTCATTCCTTTGTCTTTGGTAAATCTATTGTTCACAGCATTGGTAATCAAACTGTGAAAAAATCCTGGATAATCAAGCGAGACTAAAGAAAAAATGCGATGTAAGTCCATAAACCAAAATCTCTAAATATATATAACCATAAAATAGCCTAACAAATTCAAACAAAACACAAATCGCGAAAGAATGATGGTCAAAAAAATAAAACAAACTTTTACGGACTTGTGGAGCCTTGTTGTTGGTCTTAAAGTAACCGGGAAAAATTTTTTCCAGCCTCAGCTAACTGTGCATTATCCACGTGAAACCGTTGACACCTTGGATGGCTACCGCGGCCATGTTGAACTTGTGCCCAAAAAAAACGACCCTTTTAATCCTATATGCATAGCTTGTGGGACCTGCGCCAAAATCTGTCCCTCTAACTGTATAACTTTGCACGTAAAGAAGGTTACGGAACCAGCTCCTTCAGCTAAAAAAGAGGATTCTGCTTCACAAGAACCCGTACAGAACAATCAGAAAGCGGCGTCGCCCAAAAAACCTAAAACAAAAAGGGTACTGGAGGCTTTTGAATTAAATTACAATTACTGTAGTCTATGCGGATTATGCGCCCAAAGTTGCCCTCTAGGCGGTCTGCGTTTTTCAAAAAACGTTTATCTTGCTGGCGTCTCACCTAAAGAATTTGAAATTGATCTTCTGGCCAGAATGCGCAGTCAAAGCCAGATAGCCAAGGAGGAAAATTAGAGATGCTAACCCTGGCCTATGTAGTTTTAATCGGACATTTGGCCCTCATTTTATGTGGAGGTTTTATTACCATACTTGCCAAAAGTTTGGTCCGGGCATTAACAGGACTTATTATGACCTTGTTTGGCGTGGCCGGACTTTATTTTTTAATGGCAGCCCCCTTTATCGGTCTGATGCAAATCCTGATCTATGTAGGTGCGGTAAGTGTACTTATTTTCTTTGCCATTATGCTCACTCAGGCCTCAAGTACAGGTGAAGAAGGACAGAAGAAACGCAGGGGGAAAGTAAAATACGCTGTTATGGCATCATTAGCACCGGCTATTTTTCTGGGGTTGGCAGTAATCCGGACAGCGCCACCAGGTAATCTTACCCCGCAGGAAACCAGTGTAAAATTTTTAGGGCGTTTTTTATTAGGTCCGTATGCTTTACCATTTGAGCTTATCTCCCTGGTCCTTTTTGTAGCCATGGCCGGCGCGGTCCTTCTGGGTTTTGAGAAAAGGATACCCCAAGCAGGGCTGGAGACTGAGGACTAAATTACCTGAAAAGAGGAGTGCTGTTAAATCATTAAAAACAGCGTAAGCGTAATAACGAGGGAAGAAAATGACTCCATTGCTCATCTATCAACTAACTGCTGTATTCTTACTCTGTATTGGTCTTTTTGGCCTTGTCTGGAGAAGAACTCTAGTGGGCATGCTTTTGTCCATAGAACTCATGCTCAATGGTGCTGGTCTAAGTATTATGGCTGCAACGCAACTCACGGATACAGCCAATGAATTGGGCCAGATTGGTACCCTCTTGGTCATGGGCATTGCGGCTGCTGAAGCCACTTTGATCCTGGCCATTATTTTGGTTGTCTCTAAAAGGTTTGGCAGTGTAGAACTCAGGAAACTAACCAGCTTACGGGGATAAAATGACTAAATTCATCGCCTCTGCCGTTATTCTTTTGCCTTTGGGAATTACCCTTGTGGCTCCATTTTTTATCTGGCTACTTAGAAAAAATATAAACTTACGCGAAGCCGTCTCTTTGGTTGCTGCCTCTGCCACTTTTCTTTCAGTATTATCCTTGGTCCCTAAAGTACTTGCCGGTCACATCTATCTCTTTCAGCTATTTGAGCTTTTGCCAGGAATCACGGTCAAGTTCTGTGTAGATGGCTTAAGTCTTATTTTTGCTGTCGTTGCATCTTTTCTATGGATTTTTGCCACCAGTTATAACATCGGCTACATGCGTTCTTTAAAAGAACACGCCCAGACCAGATATTATTTCTGTTTTGCTGTAGCCATTTTTGGAGCCATTGGCGTAGCTTTCAGTGCGAACATCTTTACCCTGTACCTATTTTACGAAATCATTACTGTTTTCACCTACCCCCTTGTGGCCCACCATCAGGATGAAGATGCCTATATAGGAGCCAGAAAATACATCGTCTATTTAATGGGTACATCTAAACTCTTTTTGCTTCCTGCCATGATTATGACCTATGTCCTGGCAGGGACCCTAGACTTTCACCTAGGCGATATGGTCCAGGGTATTTTTCCACCCAGTGCTGATCCTTTTTGGGTCACTATAACCTATATTTTGTTTATAGCCGGCTTGGCCAAGGCAGCCATCATGCCCCTGCACAACTGGCTGCCTTCAGCCATGGTTGCACCAACTCCTGTTTCTGCCCTTCTGCACGCTGTGGCAGTAGTTAAGGCTGGTGTCTTTTCTATCAGCCGAGTCATCCTTTCCGGCTTTGGTATCCAGACTATGGATGCCTTAAACTTAGGCATTCCAACGGCCTATCTGGCAGCATTTACCATTGTCATAGCTTCTGTCATCGCCCTGACCAAAGACGACCTTAAAGCACGGCTGGCCTACTCAACTGTCAGTCAGCTTTCGTATATCATTATCGGTGTGGCCATGCTCACTCCCATGGCCATAACCGGAGGGTTGGCCCATATCGCACACCATGCCTTTAGTAAAATCACTCTATTTTTTGCTGCTGGTGCCATTTATGTAGCCACCCATTTAAAAAAAATCAGCCTTATGTCTGGCCTGGGCAGAAAAATGCCATGGACCTTTGGCGCCTTTGCCATAGCCTCTCTAAGCATGATTGGCGTGCCGCCAGTATGCGGATTTGTCAGTAAATGGTATCTGATCAATGGGGCAGTGGACATAAACAGGGTTATATTACTTGCGGCCCTTCTTCTAAGTACAGCTTTAAATGCCGGCTATTTTGGCCCCATAGTGTATAAAGCTTTTTTTGAACAACCTAAGCCGGAAGTAAATATTGCAGAGATCAAAGAAGCCCCGCTGACCATGGTCATTCCCCTGACCCTTACAGCGATTATCTCAGTCCTCTTGGGCCTTTATCCTGAGCCGTTCCTACAATTCATCCGCATCTTTGGTGGAGGTTAATTGACTCATAGCCTCGCCGAAGGTTGCGCCAAAGGCAGGATAGCTCATGGCTGATGGTTTACAAACTTTAACCAACAAAACCAACTTAAACAGAGGGAACCAATGTCTAATTTGGGTAAACTCTTTCTCAAAGCCAGAGAAAATGCCTCTTTTTTGGGAAAAATATTCTACGCCATCTTGTTTACTCTAGTTGCTCTAAACATATTAATCATTCCCCATCATCCTCATTTCGAATTGGAAAAAATCCCTGGGTTCTGGGCCCTGTTTGGAACCATAGCGACCATCGCCTTAACAAAAATCTGCAAAGGCGCTGCACACACTTTTTTAGGCAAAGACGAGGATTTTTATGACCACAACTAGCTTTATCCATCCCAGTTTATACTTTATTGGCCTAAGCCTTATACTTTGCTTCTGGCGAGGAAGTAGCTTTAAATATCTTTTGCCTATACCAGGCATACTGGCCATATTGACTGTTTTGTTTATGCAAAATGGGCAATATCTCCAATTTGACTACCTGGGTGTTCATTTGACCTTGGGCAGGGTAGATGAACTAGCCATTGTTTTTGCCCATGTCTTTGCTATCCAGTCCATTATCGGCTTTATCTTTGCCATGCATCTCAAGGACAAGGCCCAACACATTGCAGCGGCCATGTATGTGGCAGGTGCATTCGGGGCCACCTTTGCCGGTGACTACCTGACCTTGTTTATATTCTGGGAACTTATGGCTGTGGCCTCCACGTTCCTGGTCTGGTTAAACCGGGTCCAAAAATCCATTGATGCAGGATTTCGCTACTTTATCTTCCACACATTAGGAGGCCTCTTCCTTTTGGCTGGGCTACTCCTAAGATACAAAATGGTCGGCAATTTCGATTTTGGGCCAATTGATCCACATCAGGCCACTATTTACGATTATCTGGTTTTGATTGGTTTTGCTGTTAATGCCGCTATTGTGCCGTTACACGCCTGGCTCCCTGATGCCTACCCGGAAGCAACCATCACGGGCGCAGTGTTTATGAGCGCCTTTACCACCAAGACAGCTGTTTATGTCCTGGCCAGAGCCTTTGGAGGTTTTGAGATTCTTGCTTACGCCGGAACAATCATGGCCATTTATGGCGTCTGCTATGCAACCATTGAAAACAATGCCCGCCGCATCCTGGCCTATCATATAGTCTCCCAGGTGGGCTACATGGTGGCCGGGATTGGTATAGGTACGACCATGACCATAAATGGTGCCTGTGCCCACGCCTATGCCCATATCCTGTACAAAGGCCTTTTATTCATGGGGGCTGGAACACTTCTCTATGCTGCGGGCACGGCCAAATTGAGCGAACTCGGCGGGCTAATTGGCAAGCTCCCCTTGGTCTTTATCGGTTACATGATCGGCGCGGTTTCCATTTCTGGCTTTCCATTGTTCTCCGGGTTTGTGAGCAAAACCATGGTCATTGCCGGCGCAGCTGAAGCCCATCATACGTGGCTGGCTCTAGGACTAGAATTGGCTGCCGTGGGAACATTCCTCTCTGTAGGTCTAAAACTTCCCTATTTCGCCTTCTTTGGTCCCAAAAATGCTGACGTTAAGTTAAAACCTATCCCTAAAAATATGTATGTGGCCATGTTCCTCTCCAGTTTCTTATGCTTCTTTATTGGTGTTTATCCAAATTTCTTATATCATCTGCTCCCATTTGAAGTGGAGTATGTCCCATATACCCCGTGGCACATCTTGCAAAGCTTGCAGCTCTTGGCGTTTACCGGGCTCGGTTTTTATATTTTACGCAAAAAACTTACCCCCGAGGCCAAGATCAACCTGGATTTCGACTATTTTTACCGCTTATTTGGCCGAGCCTTTCTGGCCTTTTGCCGGCGTCCGGTTGAAGCTGTGGATAATATCTGGACAGAAGTTTATGCCCGGATAGGTTTAAGGGGACTTATGGGAACCGCTAAAGGCGCTGCCCTTTTTGACCGCGAAGATATTGACCGTGCTGTTGACGGCACTGCTATTTCCGTAATGCGCCTGGGCAAAAATATCACTCGTTTCCAGACAGGTAACATCCAGGACTACCTGGCTACAGCGGTCTTTATAGCCTTGATAATCTTTGCGCTGGTATTCTTTGTGTAGAAAACATGTAACTTTTAAGGTTAATAGTCTCTTTAGCCTTATACTTTTTAAACATAAACGCATTAACGGAGCATAAAGCTTATGAACTCTACCTGGCCTGTTTTGACCAGCCTTATTGCCTATCCTTTGGTTGGCGTGTTGATCCTGGTTTTTGTTCAAAAAGAAAAGTGGGTCCGCGTTCTTACTCTCATCTTTGGGATCATAGAAATAATCCTGGCCTTGCCCTTACTCAAGTTTAAACTCGGCTCAAGTGCGTTTCAGTTTCAGGAATTTCATCCATGGATAACCCAGTGGCAAATTAACTACCACCTGGGCGTTGATGGTATAAGCTATCTCATGGTTCTGTTAACAATTATCCTCCTTCCTCTATGCGTACTCTGTTCCTGGACCTATATCGGCAAAAGAATCAAAGAGTTTCATATCTGTCTGCTACTTATGACCTCTGCCTGTATTGGCGTGTTTGTGGCCCTAGACTTTGTCCTTTTTTACATCTTCTGGGAGGCCATGCTTGTACCCATGTTCCTTCTCATTGCTGTATGGGGTGGCCCAGAACGCAAATACGCATCAATTAAATTCTTTATCTATACGTTGGCCGGAAGTACCTTGCTTTTAGTGGCCATGATTGCCTTTTACAAACAAGCTGGTACCTTCTCTATCCCTGAACTGATAGCCAAAGACTATCCCTTCAGGTTCCAATTCTGGGCTTTTCTGGCCATGGCCATTGCCTTTGCCATCAAAGTACCCATGTTTCCCTTCCACACCTGGCTTCCAGCAGCCCATGTCCAGGCCCCAACCGCTGGTTCTGTTCTTCTGGCCTCAGTACTTCTTAAAATGGGAACATACGGATTCTTGCGTTTCTGCCTCTCCCTGACTCCCGCAGCCAGTGTCTATTTCGCGCCCATGATGATAGCCATATCCATTGCTTCCATCATCTATGGTGGACTGGTGGCTCTGGGACAAAAAGACATGAAAAAACTGATTGCCTACTCTTCTGTAGCCCATATGGGTTTTGTCACTTTGGGCATTTTTATTTTCAACTTACGCGGCGCAGAAGGGGCCCTTATGCAGATGCTCAACCACGGCATCACCACCGGAGGCCTGTTTATGCTTGTCGGAGCCATTTATGAACGCAGCCATAGCCGGGAAATATCTGCCAACCAGGGCCTGGGTAAATTCTTACCCGCGTACCTGTTTTTCTTCGGACTGTTTTCCCTGTCTTCCCTGGCCTTTCCCGGAACCAACAGTTTCGTAGGAGAGGCATTGGTCCTCATCGGTACCTTTAAAAAGAATATGCTCCTGGGACTGTTAGCTATTCCAGGTGCGCTTTTAGCCGCTGCCTATATGTTAAGACTTTTACAAAAACTTGCCTGGGGTGAACCTAGTGCAGCCAAAGGCCAGGACTGGAATGACTTAAGCTTAAGAGAATGGATATACCTCCTTCCTCTGGCTATTCTGGTCATTTACCTTGGCCTGGCCCCAGGCCTGGCTCTAAAAACAATGGATGCCTCCCTGGCCAAAATCCTAAACCATGTATTGGTTAGATAGTTGAGCTTTTGAGTAATTGAATGATTGACCAAAAAACCAATAATCCTTTTAACTATTCAGCCAATAAACTGATAAACTAATAAGGAGCACGGCCTTGAACTTTAAAGTGCAATTTCTTTTACCTGAACTTTATCTTTTGGCCATAATTTGTATCCTGTTTGTCCAAAGCATAACCAACAGTTTAAAAAGTAAAACAAAATGGTTGCCTTATGCTGCCTTTGCTGGAGTTTTTGTGAGCATAATTTCTTTTGGTCAAAATGGATATATGCTCTACAACACCTACAAAATAGATGGTCTTTCTCAGTTTTTTAAGTTTGTCATTTTCTTAGGCTTTGCCATTTGCACGGCCAATGCAAGTCAAAACAAAACCATAAAACGCGAACACTTTGCCGATTACTTCTTCTTTATGACCTTAAGCACTTTTGGGCTCCTAATTCTTGCCAGCACCGTGGAACTCTTTTCCATCTACGTTGCACTGGAATTAGCCTCATATAGTCTATATGTACTTATTCCTTTAAGAAACAAAGACGCCAAGGCGGCTGAAGCAGGTATAAAGTATGTCCTTTTCGGAGCCGTGGCTACAGCCCTGGGACTATACGGTATATCCTATATTATTGCCGGACAGCAAACTACCTTTATACACGCCTTGGCTGGGATGAGCTGGTCATGGGCAGAAAATCCCATGGCCCTTATTGGTTTTGGGCTTTTTTTGCTGGCATTTTTATACAAACTGGCTTTGTTCCCATTCCACTTCTGGTGTCCTGACGTCTATCAGGGCACAAGCAATGAAACAGCGGCCTTTGCAGCCACAATGCCTAAATTAGGAGCAATTGTGGTCTTAATTAGAATCATGGCCCTGATGCCCGGACTTGAGGTAAAAACAATAATAGCCATCTTTGCTGCCCTGTCCATGACAATAGGGAACCTGGCCGCTTTAAGCCAAAAAGACATAAAAAGATTACTTGGTTATTCCAGTGTCTCACACGCAGGATACATCATGCTTGGGCTTGTTTCCGGCACAGCCTATGGCCTGTCAGCAGCAGCCTTTTATGGCCTGGTGTACATGCTTATGAACCTGACCATCTTCTGGGTTATCACCCGCCTATCATCATCGGGACGCAATATCTATGTTGACGACCTAAATGGCATGTATCACTCTTCTCCTGCCCTGGCCTTTACCCTGGCTGTAGCTGCCTTTGCCCTGGTGGGTCTCCCTCCTACGGCCGGATTTACTGGAAAACTATTTTTACTTACCTCTGCCTGGGGGCAAAACTTTAATTGGCTGGTCATTGTCGGAGCTGTTAATACCGCTATTGCGATTTACTATTATCTAAACCTTGTCCGCCATGCCTATACAGTAAAGGAAGTAGCTCCCTTAAAATTCACCCTTTCTCCCTCGAGTACTGCTCTGGCTCTACTTTTGTCCATCGGTGTTCTTTATTTGGGGCTGGTCCCTCAGGATATTTTCAACTGGCTGATGAAAACCAGTCACTTTATTCTCTCGTAAAGAATATAGTGGCCACTAAAAAAGCCAGTCTTTTACATATCTCGTATAAAGATCGGTTTACGAAGTTTGGTTCAAAACTATCCGAGAGCATGTTTAGTGTATCGAATACAGAAGTAAACTCATCTTTGACAAACAAGACCGCTCAATTGTTCTCAGCCTTGAACAAATATGGTCACGCCAAATTAATTTCTAGTTGACATTCAACAAATTCCCAGGAGCTTCCATAATATGGAATTGATTGACATCATCGCACTAATAGTCTTCCTTCTATGCTATGTTGGTTATCATGGTTTTTACTTGTTTCTCCTTAGAAAATGTCCACAAAGAACTGTAAAATCCTACGTAAATAAATTTAGAGAAGATGGCATCGAACACATGATAGCCAAGGACAATCACATAGTTATCATACAAGCTATCCGAGACGTCATTATGGTGTGTAATTTTCTTGCATCATCAACACTTATTTTCATTGGAGCGCTCTTAAATCTTCTTTTAAATATAGACAAGATTGAGAAAAATCTGCAAATTTGGAATTTTAATTTATTTGAATTTAAAATTTTATTTATGGTTGGAATCTTGTCGGCTTCTTTTATTTTTTTAGTATCTGCCTTAAGATATTATAGACATGTAGCGATGATGGTTATGACTCGTCCGGAGACAATAATGAAATATACAGGAGAGCCAGCACCAAAATATATTGGCGCTCTGCTAAACAGTGGATGCGGATATTATACACTTGGAAGTAGGGGGCTAATGTACAGTTTATTATTACTGGTATGGATGATTAACACATTATCTTTCATATTTGTTGTCATTGCTATAACTGTATTATTTGCTGTATATAGAGACCTTCAGCTTAAGTCATGTTAATTTTAAACACTTACAAAGGTTTAAACAGGTTCAAAAAGATTAGTTTAGACATGGTTGAAACTATTCCCCTAAAATACTTTTTTAAATAGGATTATGCGATTTCAGCAGCTGATATTACTGTCCTAAACTCTTTCTTAACAAACAAAATAAACTCTTTTAATAAATAACTCTGATATTTATTCTGATGACAAATTAGGTAAAATAATCTTTTAAAGCTAACACCTTTTATACTTAACTTAAACAATTTCTTGTTAATGCATTCTTCTTTTACACTAAATCTTGAGAGACAACTAAGGCAATCTCTACTGTTAAGAACCAATTTTATTGCTTCTGTATGATCCAACTCCATAAAAATATTCAGTTCCTTTGCATATTCACCTAAATATTTAAAAAAAATCTCCCTTGTTCCGGATCCCTTTTCTCTCATAATCCATTTTTTCTTGAGTAGCTCATCAATATGATACTCTTTTTTTGATGCTAATTTTTTATCCCCTGTTAGCACCACTAACTCATCTTCCCCTAAAATTTCTTTTTTAATATAGTCACTGTTAAATTCCCCTTCTACAAATCCTATATCAACCCTTCCTTTTTCTATAAGATAGACGATATCATTGCTATTACCTGTTTCAATATCTATCTTTACCTCTCTAAAGTTGTCTAAAAAACTATAAATAATTTGCGGCAAGATATAATCAGCAATCGTATTACTTGCTCCAATCTTTAAGTGTCCACTTAATTTCTCTTTTTTAAAAAAATTTTCAGCTTCTTTTAAGCTCAATACAAGAGGCTCAACCTCTTGATAAAACATTCGCCCCTTCTCATTTAAAATCAGCCTCTTATTTATCCTATCAAATAGTTTTTCTCCTAGTTTACACTCCAAGGATTTAATTGCCATTGAAACGGCTGATTGGCTTAGCCAATTTTCTTTTGCAACCTTAGTTAGATGAGGATTTTTAGCCAAAGCCAAAAAAAGTTCTAATTCTCTCAGAGTCATTTTTATTCTGCATTCTCTTGATGGTTAACTCAATCGTTTTGTTTGTAGCCCCCCTATACAAGACACAAGCAGAAAAGAACTCGGGGAGACCTCACACACTAGTTTAGCTTGCCAATTTTAACAATGCCTTGGCTCATGACCAAAATTAGCTCCTAGATAATTTCATGTCAAAGAATTTAAAATTAACATTTATGGCATTCCTGCGCAAAACATGGCCAGTCCCCCCCACCTCACTCAACCAAAGTGCAGGCATCGGCTCCACCCTTTGAAGGCGTTTTTTTGCTTCCATGTCGCAACTTGAATCTTTGTTCAATTTTTTTGATGATTTTATACAATTTAATATATTTGACTTATTAAATGCCGAGACAGTATCCACCCAAACAAAAGCGACGTCGCAAGAGTCTATGGCCAAACCCTATTTTGCCCGCTGAGTGAAATTCTTGGTTTCTTTCATGCTGGTACTAAAGACTAGAACAACTTATGGAAGTTAAGTTGAAAAAAAGGTTCGGCCACAGGCTCGCAAGACAAAAGATAAAAGGAGAAAAATTATGGCATTTAGCGCAAAAAACAGAGCTAACACTTTAAATGGGGTGTGGTTTGTCGCCCTGTTTGCAATCGCGGCACTATATTTGTCAGAACTCCCCGGTTTCAGGCACCTTGGCATCAGCCCCTTAATTATCGGCATCGTCTTGGGCATGATTTATGCGAATACTTTAAGAAACAAACTCCCAGAGGCCTGGGTGCCTGGGATTTTATTTTCAACCAAAGTACTTCTTAGAGTGGCTATAATGCTTTATGGGTTTAGAATTACATTCCAAGATATCATCACAATTGGACTACCAGGACTGGTTGTCAGCATTACTATGGTTACGACAACTTTTATATTAGGCTCATATCTTGGCATTAAATTATTTAAGCTTGACAAAGATATTGCAATATTAACAGCTGCTGGTAGTTCTGTTTGTGGTGCAGCAGCTGTCCTTGCTACGGAACCGGTTTTGAAATCAGAACCTTACAAAAGTGCAATAGCAGTCTCAACAGTTATATTGTTTGGTACTATTGCTATGTTTCTATATCCTACCCTGTATAAAGCAAACTTTTTGAATATGGATTTAAAAACTTTTGGAATATATATTGGTGGAACACTACACGAAGTAGCTCATACTGTTGCTGCAGGAAATGCTATCTCAGATATAACCTCCAACAATGCGGTCATTGTAAAAATGATGAGGGTTATGATGATAGCACCACTTTTAATCATTCTTAGTATTTGGCTAGCAAAACAAAATCATAACATTAAAGGCGACAAAAAAACAAAGATTTCTATTCCATGGTTTGCTATTATATTTGTTATGGTCGCAGGATTTAATTCTTTAAATATCCTTCCAAAAGCCGCGGTCAAGACCATTAATGATCTTGATACATTTGCCCTGACAATGGCAATGAGTGCTCTGGGCATGGAAACGAGTTTCAGAAAATTTAAAGGAGTCGGACTAAAACCTATTTATTTGGCCCTTATTATGTTTTTATGGTTGATTTTTGGAGGATATTTTATAACAAAAAATGTAGTTGCGATTTTTTAAACTTTTTTACACCGTTTCCTAAAAACGACTTCATTTAACTTAATCGCAACGCATAAATGTCGAACCAGCTTAGCCGGGAAGGAATGTTCTGGATTTACAAACAAATTACACAGCAAGTTTAAACTATCTATACCAAATAAAAACTGTTAAAGACTTTCGAGAAATAGGCCCAAAATTCTATAAATTAACCAGTGCAAACGGGTGGGGCTCTGCCAGCCTCACCCTGGCTTTAAAAAAGGAGGAAACCTATGGAAGTCAAAGTCGTTTTCCATCTGGATTGGGATGAAGAGGACAGGCTCATTATGGCTCTTAACAACATCACTAACCTTCTAAAAGAGGTCCCCGCTGAAGATGCCAGTATTTATCTGGTAGCTAACGGTGTTGCGGTCAGGTTATTTCAGCGTGAACAAGCCAGGCAGCACGCCTCCCGTATCGAAGAACTATCTAAGGCAGGTGTTCGATTTTTTGTCTGTAATAACTCACTCCGCAACCTGGATATTGACCGGGAAGAGCTTTTCAAACAATGCGAAGTGGTACCGGCAGGTGTCATGGAGTTGATCAGGCTACAGGCTGAGGGATGTGCCTACATTAAACCCTAAGCTTGAACTCTTGCCCGCTTTAGAACCCTGCTCGACCTGTAGGATCAGAGCAGGGTTATCTTAAAAAAGGCACAACAAAAATCTCTAACTACCTTGAGCTCCATTTATTCCGCTTACGAATACGAACTCTGTCCAGCTAACAGCCCACTAATTATTCCCACCAAAATCAGCACCGCCAAAAAAATCCCTACATAAGGCAAGGGTAAAAAACTAATCTTTAGCCAGAAAGGGGGCACATAAAGCATTTTTTGTGCTACCAAATGCGTTAACTTCAGCATAATCAACGCCAGACCGCCACCAATCAGACTCTGAAGGGCACCGGCAATAAGTATGGGGAGTTGGATGTAGGCTCTGCTTGCCCCGATCAAGTTTAAAATCTCCACTTCTTCCTGATGGCTTAAGTGAAATAGACGCAAAGTATTGCCTACTACCATCCCCATTAAAGACAACAAAAACACAATCAAAGGCCAAACCACTACATGTACTATTTTTAGCCAGGTTCTGGCCAGATCAACTTGCAAAGGATTAAAGTTCACCCTGTCCACCCCCGGCAAACTCTTTAACCTGTCCAGAAGGGTCTTGGCCTGATCAGCACCCTCGCTCCTGCCAGCGTCACTATGAGCCGATAACTCTACTTCCACCAAAGCAGTTGGTGGAAGAGGATTATTATCAGCCAAAAGACTAACGTACTCACTGCTTGAGCTGCTCTCATCATCTGAAAAGGTTTGAGTCAGCATTTGCAAGGCCTGCTCAGGAGTAAATGTCTTGATCGACTTAACCACAGTCCAGGATGCGATTTGATCCCAAACTTTGTGCACCTCGGATAAAGGCATCCCCCTTTCCCAGTAGATTTGAAATTGGACTTTGTTTTGAGTTGATCCGATTATGTGCTGAAAATTAAATAACACGAGCATAAAAAAACCGCACAAAAAGGCCACCAGAGTGACTGCGCCTATGGTCAAGAACTGCGCCCCTTTATTCTCAGCCAAATTTTTAATGCCCCGAACCAAGAGGTGACCAATGATGCGCATTATGTCTTCTCCTCCAAAGCCCAACTGGCCTCTACAATCTGCCCTTGATAGAGCTTCAACACTTTGGACTGCGGGTTGCTGGCTATAATTTCTTCATTGTGTGTGGCAAAAACTATCGTTGTTCCATGAATATGAAATTGATGAAATACTTCCAGAAGCTGCCAGGCCAGATCCTTATCCAAGTTGCCCGTTGGCTCATCAGCCAAAAGAACCCTGGGATTGACCACTATAGCTCTGGCTACAGCCACCCGTTGCTGTTCACCTCCGGACAATTCCTGGCCAAGACACTCTGCCTTATGATCAAGGCGCAGGCTCCTAAGCACTGCTCTAACCCTTTTTTGGATGTGCATTCTCGACATGCCTCTAACCTGCAGGGGCAAAGCCACATTGTCCCAGACAGTCTTGCGAGTCAAAATCTTAAAGTCTTGAAAAACAATGCTCACCCGTCGACGCAGAAGATAGTGCTTACGAACTGGCAGTTTTTTCAGGTCAAAACCAGCCACCTGCACATGCCCTCTTGTAACAGGCAAGCTACCATGGAGGATACGCAATAAAGTGGTTTTTCCTGCTCCTGAAGGGCCTGTAAGAAAAAGAAAATCCCCTTTGTCTAACTCAAAGGAAATATTTTTCAACGCCCAATAACGCCCAAAATTATAAGATAAATGCTTAACTTGAATCATTTTTTTCACGAATCGAAAATCAATGCCATCACACTTAAGTTCAACTCTCTATACTCGAGTCTGTGGCCAAACCTTACTTAAGAGGACAATTTATCAAGCAGTTCTTGAGCTTGGTGGAATTCGGGGTTTATTTGAACTGCCTTTTGCAAATACTTTATAGCGCTATCGGTCCGGTTGACGTTTAGATAAGCCACTGAAATATTATATAATATCTTTTGATTCTCTGGCTCTTTTTTCAGAGCAAGCTTATATACGTCCAAAGCATCTTGAGGGCTTCCCTGTCTACGCAGGGCCAATGCAAAATTATTCAAGGTATCGACAGTCAATGAAGTAAACAAAAGAGGGCCAAAATCTGCCTGCACTTCCTGAACAAGGTCATATTTTAGATATGTATTCCAGATAATCTCTTTTAGTTCATTATCCTTGGGATCGTTATTTATAGCCATTATAAAATATTCTCTGGCCTTGGTCAGGTCGTTTATATTTAAATAGGCCTCTCCAATAAACAAGATGTATTCCGTATTCTTAGGACTTATTTCCAAAGCCTGCTTTGCGGTCTCAATAGCCTCTTCCCATCTCTTTTGTTTTCCTTGCATTTGGGCTTTGAAAAACCATGCCCTGACCATAAGAGGATTAACCGTCAAGGCATTGGCCGCCATCTTTTCCGCCTCATACCAATTTTCTTTTTGAGCATATAGGTGGGCGATTTCAAGATAAATTCGTGGTTCTAACGCAGGAAACTCCTCTATCAACTCCCTAAGCTTGTGTTCTGCCTCGTCAAATTTTCCTTCCCCTCCTAATCTCCGTGCACCTTTAAATGCTTCCTTCCAAACATTTTGCGAACTGTCTTGGTCCAATTTCTTCAACTTCTCAATAAAAGAACCGATGGTTACGGGCTTAACCAAATAACCGCTTATTCCCAAATCCGAGGCCAGGGCGACATCTTCCCTTTCACTCTTTGAAGTTACAAATAAAAAAGGAACATCCTGCCATCTTGAGTCTCTGCGTAGTTTACGCAAAAATTCAACCCCGTCCATTCTAGGCATCTTCCAATCCGAAATAATAAGTTCAACATCTGGATTGTCTTGCAAAAGCTCCCAAGCTTCCTCACCATTGGCTGCCTGAACGATGTTTTTAAACCCCAGCACCCGTAAGATATTAACCATAGTCTCTCTCGCCGGCTGAATATCATCCGCTACTAATACTGGTTTTCCCTTATCGAGCATGGCCATTCTCCAAAGCATATAAAGTTACACAAAAACGACTTCCTTTGGCCTGAGCACCTTTCACATCCTCTACCCAGATCTTCCCCCCCAACAGATTTGCAATACGACTACAAATAAAAAGGCCAATACCTGTACCTTGAATATTCTTGTGGCTCTTTGCCCTTGTAAATCGATTAAAAATAACTTTTTTTAGTTCATCAGGTACACCAGGACCGTTATCCTGAACGCAAAGTTTTACAATTCTATCATGCCTATCCGTCCTGCGTTTGCCTGTTTGGACCTCCCAAAAAACACGTGCTTTTCCTTCCTGCGGAGTATACTTCACTGCATTGGACAAAAGATTTTGCAAAAGATGGCTTAGAAGGGTTGGATCACCTAACACCAAGACATCTTCTTTATTAGTAATTTGGATATCAATCCCCTTGACCCTGGCTATAGGGTCTATTCCCTCTACCTCCTGTCTAACAATCGGAGCAAGAGCTACAGGTTCTAATTTTCCTTTGCCTTCCTGCCACTGATCTAACTTGGCTACCTCCAGAAATTCATTAATCATTTCTAAAAGTTTCTCCGCACCCTCCATAGCCGTATTCACAATAGGATCTTGGTCCTCTCTTAAACCCATATATTTCAACAAATCCAAATTAGAAATAACTGCCGAAATAGGGCTTTTAAAGTCGTGTACCACCATCTGGACCAATTCAGAGCGTTCTGTGTAAGTAATCATAAGTTCTTTTTGCTTTAACTCCAACTCCTGGGCCAGACTTTTATACTTCTCCCTCTCTTCTTTTAGCTTGTGTAGCAAATAAGAATTCTCCACCAGGGGGGAAAGATAGGCAGCAAAATCTATCAACAAACCAAGATCGCTTTGGGAAAAGGAAGTATCATCCAAGCGATCAGAGGCATTGATCACGCCAATAACATCCTGACGTTGGGAAATTAGGGGAACACAAAGCAAAGAATCGGTGCGGTAATTCTTTGACCTGGAGACTGCAGGCTTAAATCGAGGATCTTTATTGATATCTTCAATCAAAAGAGGCTGGCCAGATTCGAATACATATCCTGAGATGGCTCTGCGATCAATTGGTTGGCTCTTGCCAATTATGTCCTTTTTGGTCGCAGCAAGGATCAGTAATTGATTGTGCTCCTTGTCCAGAAGCATAATGGACCCCTGCCTGGCCGAAATCTTCTTGAGAATCAAGGCCAGGCTCTGGTCCAACTTCTGGGTCAATCTTAACCTGGAATCAGTTAAGACATTTATTACCCTACGGATAAACTCCAGTTTGCATCGATCTCGATCCTGATCCACTTGCATTAAAGCAACCTAACCACATTTCGTGTAACCACAGGCGTGACACACAAAACAGCCTTCCTGAAAATAAAGTTTCTGACCACACTCCGGACACTTGGGTCTATCCAGGCTCTTGTCATCCGCGTCTACCATATCACCCTGGAGATATCTGTTCTCCAAAACCCAGGCCACCGCGTCCGGAATAGACAACAGCAAACCTTTCTTCTGAAACACAGGGTGTTCACCACCAATGCCTTTAAGTTGCTTAACTACATCACGGACATCAATGCCTGATCGAAGCGCCAGAGAAACCAGACGGCCGATGGCCTCGGCCTTGGCCGTGATGGACCGTCCTGAGCGGCCAATAGTGGCAAACACCTCAAATGGCTTACCATCCACTTCATTGACGGTTAGATATAAATCCCCCAATCCGGTTTTTACCTTCTGCGTAAACCCATAAACTACTTCTGGCCGCTCACGCACGCGGGACTGACTATCTTTTTCCTCTTCCTTTTTAGCTCCCTCGCCAGTACTGAGAACTTGCGTACTCTTAGAGCCATCGCGATAGACAGTAACTCCTTTGCATCCCAATTCATAGGCCAGCCAGTAAATTCTCCAGATATCTTCCTGAGTAGCTGAATTGGGCAGATTTACAGTCTTTGACACTGCATTATCAGTATACTTTTGGAACGCAGCCTGCATCTTCAAATGATATTCCGGCTCAATATCCATGGCCGTGACAAAAACTTCCCGCAAATTCTGATCCAGAAAGTCCATGTGTTGAATACTACCCTTCTGGCTAATCTCCTCCATAAGCTTAGGAGTGTAACTTTGGGCCTCTTTTATGGCCTGCTCAAAATATGGATTAACCTCAAGCAGTCTCTCTCCATCCATAACCTGACGGACAAAGCTTAGGGCAAACAAGGGTTCAATACCTGACGAGCAACCGGCAATAATGGACAGCGTTCCCGTGGGGGCAATGGTAGTAGTGGTCGCATTACGATAAGGTCCGAAGTTTTGCTCGGCATAGACCGAGTCAGCATAGGCAGGAAACGGACCCCGCTCCATGGCCAAAGTTTTAGATGCCGATCTAGATTCTTTCTGAATAAAATTCATGACCTTTTCCGCCAGATTCAGGGCCTTTTGACTATTATAAGGAATGCCCAATTGAAATAAGAGGTCGGCCCAGCCCATGACCCCCAGACCTATTTTACGATTTTTGTGTACGGTCTCGGTAATAATAGGCAAGGGATATTTAGAGGCGTCAATAACATTATCCAGGAAACGCACACTCAAATGCACAACTTCTTTCAATCTCTCCCAGTCAATACCGTCCTCGGCATCACTGGCATAAAATTTGGTCAAGTTGATAGAACCCAGGTTGCAGGCTTCATAGGGAAGAAGCGGCTGCTCTCCACATGGATTTGTACTCTCTATTTCACCTTGTTTTGGGGTCGGGTTGTCCCTATTGATGCGATCAAGAAAGATGATCCCGGGATCACCGCTTTCCCATGCCTTTTGAACTAAAAGAGAAAATACCTCCCGCGCCCTAAGCTTCTTCTTCACTTGGCCGGTATGGGGAGCAACCAGCTCGTACTCCTCATCATTTTCCACAGCCTGCATAAACCTCTCAGTCAACGCCACAGAAAGATTAAAATTATTTAACTCGCCATCCCTTTCCTTAGCCTTGATAAAATCCAGAATATCTGGATGGTCCACACGCAAAATGCCCATGTTTGCTCCCCGGCGGGTTCCACCTTGCTTCACCTGTTCTGTAGCGGTGTTGAAAATCTTTAAGAAAGAAAGAGGTCCTGAGGCAATGCCCCCTGTGGAGCCAACCCGGCTATCCTTGGGTCTTAACCTGGAAAAAGAAAAACCTGTCCCGCCTCCTGATTTATGGATCAATGCTGCATACTTTATGGCATCGAATATCTCCTCCATTGAATCCCCTACGGGCAGGACAAAACAGGCAGCTAATTGGCCGAGTTTGGTGCCAGCATTCATAAGCGTGGGGGAATTTGGTAAAAACTTAAACTCCACCATTAAGTGATAAAAAATTCTGGCTAGCTCATCGACCTTGAACGGAGACTTTTCATACTTTTCTTCCTCCCGGGCGATACTATAAGCCACACGCCAAAAAAGACCCTTAAAGTCTTCCACCGGCTCTCCGTCAGGTCCTTTGCGTAAATATCTTTTAGTAAGGACAATCTTGGCATTAGGACTCAGTAGTGGTTCAGGCAAATCAGTTGGAACTTTAAGTTTATCCATTTGTCTCCTCGCTTATATTTATTAAAATTTAAAAGGGTAAAGTTCTAACTCAAAAAACTATAAAACATTAACCAACTACCATAAAACTCTCACATTTCTACCCTTTTAGTCTTTTACTAGTGCTTATTTTTATCTATGTGTTCAATTTTGTCTACCATGCAGACCTTTTTGTTTAGACCCAACACTTGAAACACTTTTTGAAAATTTTCTGGCAAATTAACTACAAAAATTTCCAACCCCTTTTTCCTGGCCTGGGTAAAAATTTCTGAAAGTGCAGCAATGCCTGCTCCGTTAATAGTTGTACTTTTTTTAAAAACATACACTAATTTTTGCACATTGTTCAGAAGAGAATTCTGAAAAGTATCATTTAAAATTGAGGCTGATAAGGCATTAACATGGCCACATATATTTATAATAGCCTTGCCATTTTCAATTTTTAAGGTAATCTCTTTTTGCTTGGCTTTAGAAAGAGCAATCCTTTCCCTAGCCCTGGCAAGCGCCTTCTCCAGATTTTCCCGACCAATGGGCTTGTTTATAAAATCCGTAGCATCCAGATTTAAAGCCCTGATGGCCAAATCCATATCCCCATGGCCTGTAATGACAATAACCTCTGTCCCGGGCCTCATCTCTTTAATTTTTTTTAATACCTGCAAGCCATCCATGCCTGGCATTTTTATATCTGTTAAGACAATGGCTGGGTGACAGGATTTAAACAACTCCAGCCCCTGTTCTCCGCTGGTTGCAGTAACTACCTCAAACCCATAGGCCTGCAAAAAAAGCTCAAACATATTCAGAGTTGGTTCCTCATCATCTATAACTAAAATTTTTTCCTTGTCTTGCATACCTCACCTGAATTCTTAATTGTAACGTTCATAACTTAAGCCTAAGGACATTTACTTAAGAGTCTGTAGCCAAACCCCATTTTAACTACCAGATTAGAAATCCTGGTTTCTTGAAAGCATTGCAAAGGGCTGGGTAACCCATCTTGACGAAGCTTGCAGATAAGCAGAGCATCGGGGCGACAAAGCTAAATATCTGGGACTATTTGCCATAACTATCGACAATAAAAAGAATATTCATTTATCCTAAACGTCCCATTATGCTCTGCCCGCAAGCAAGCTATAGATGGGTCCAGGCATTTGCACCAGCATGAAAGAAATCAGGCTTGGAAAAAATTATGAAAAATTGTCCTCTTAAGTAAGGTTTGCCCACAGACTCTTAAAGACGCACAAATATAGCATTCTGTTTCAACCCAATAAAACTCGATATAAGCTTTTGGCAACAGATTATGCCGTGGGGAAACTGACTTCTATACTAGTCCCTTGGCCAACTACACTTTCTATGTCGATCTTCCCTTCATAGTCTTTAACAATACCATAAGTAATGGCCAAACCCAGTCCCATGCCCTGGCCACTCTCCTTGGTCGTGTAAAAAGGCTCGAATATTTTATCCATGACTGACTCAGGTATACCGATCCCGTTATCCTCGATGCGCACTACCACCCGGTCTTGCTTTTCAAAAGTAGCGATCCTGATCATTCCTTTATAAGGATAGTCTTTTGTTTTGGCTTGCTCCAAAATAGCATCCCGTGCATTGGTAATTAGGTTGAAAAATACCTGTTGCAAACGGTTACTGTGAGCCATAATTAGACACAGATCATCATTAAGCCTTAGATCAAAGTCAACATTTTGCAGTTTAAGCTGCTGTTTTAAGATAGATAGAACCCCTAAAATGGCATCATTAACACTGACCTTTTCTCTGATCAACGACGATTTACGACTAAACGCACGAAGATTATTTATTATCTCCGAAGCTCTGTCCACCTGTTTACTCAATTCGGTTACCACACTCAAAAACTTTTCTTTATCTACAGGCAAGTCTTCTTGTACGGCTAAAGCTAAAAACTCACTGCCCATTTTGATGGCATTTAAGGGTTGATTTAGTTCATGAGCTATGCCCGCGGACATCTCGCCCAGGGTCTTCATTTTACTTGCCTGAATCAATTGGGCGTCCTTTTCGATCATTTCAGTAACGTCAACGCAAGCCAGAATGATACCCTGCTTTCCGGCATAGCTGATAGGACAGGCATGGATGCTGACAAAAAATGGCCTCCCGCCTTTTTTGTAATTGATGACTTTGGCTCGATATAAATATCCATTATGCATAAATCTATCTTCTTCCCCGGTAAAAACCTGTAGACACTCTGGCCAGAGACGTTCAAAAGATCGCCCTAAAAGTTCGTCTTTGGGAAATTCATACACCTCTTCAGCCCTTGGATTGGCATCAAGAATAGTATAATCATCTGCCTGGACAACAAAAATAGGATCCGGGCCACTGGCAAATAATGAGCGATACTTGGCTTCTGACTCCTGAAGTCGTTTGCGGTACAAACGAATGCTCCAGACCATATTTATAAATGAATCCCTTAGCTGTACCAGTTCATCCCCTTGCCTTTTACGATAAAATAAACACTGCTTGCATTGTCTAAGTTTCTTCTCACCCTCACCCTCCAGCAGCTTGGCCTGATCCAAATGCCAGCATGGCATATTAGTATCAGTATAAGCCGGGCATTTAGAAACATCCCATTTCAAATCTGCATCTCCCATATCCAGAGCGACGTCAAAATCTCCCCGACTTAAAGTGTCAGCGATCCTGGTCAATTTACTCACCGGCTGGGTTATGGTTAAAGCCAATCTATGACTAAGCCAAAATATGAATACAATAACCAGTGAAATAAACCCCAGAAAAGTTATACGTAACTTGGAGATCAACCTGTCAATATGGGCTTTATTCAAGCCCACATGTACAGTGCCGATCCGATAGATTCCTTCCTTGACAGGAACCGCTATATCGTAAGTCATCTTATGATGAACCTCCACCAGGCGCACGCTTTGTTCCTTTTCCCCCAGGGGATTTATCCGCCTCAATTTCTCAGGAAAAGGATGGGTGAAAGTATGGGAAATAACCTCATTTTCCTGGTCCGTAATAAAAATATAGTTAATTAATTGCTTACGTTCCCTAAGTTTGGCCTCATCAAAGATTAAAGCCAGAAGACGAGGATAGTTTTTGTCCAGAATAAACCCGCCCCCGCGCTCAGCTATACTGTGAGCAATAGCCACACCTCGGGTTTCAAGTTCTTTGGTTAGACTCGAAACCAAAATCCATCTAGCCAGTAAGGCAATAGCTATACTGATAATCAAAATAACTAAAATAATGGAAAAAAAAATCTTATTTTTCAGGGATAAATCTTTGAACTTCTCTCGTACATCTAACATTTTGTTCCATCTCGGTTAAATTTCCCAACTTAATCAATTCTATCTAATCAGCTAAAGTCAACTCATTGTATTTTTTCTTTATATCACTCCAATCCTCAATCAAGACAAACTCATCATTTTCAAGACGTGTAAAATAAATATTGTCCATGCCCTGGTGATCATGAACGCCAAAATGGACATCGATATCGCCTTCCAAGGAAAAATTTTTAATAGACTCTATAGCCTTAATCAGTTTTGTCCTGGTTAAATTCCGACCAGCCCTGCGAAGTCCTTCTACTAGCACCTTAGCATTGATATATCCTTCAAATCCCACATAATTCGGCCTATCATTAGGGAAATACTTTTTTAACAGATTAATATAGTTGGGTAAATTTTCATCAGCAACATCTTCACAAGACGTGGGAGGCGGAACCACCTGCGACATAAGCACAATTTCCTTACTTCCTTTAAGTTTTCTGGCCAATTCCTCTGCCCCTACAAAAGAAAGATTATAAAAAACCGGATGGTAATCCATTACCTGGGCCAATTGAATAAACTTGGCGCAAGGATCATAAGTACCAATCATAACAACAGCCTGCGCACGAGATGACAAAATCTTGTTAAAGGCCTCATCAATATCCATGGTGCCTCGTACATATGACCCCCTGGCTACCGGTGTCAGACCAAAACTCTTTAAAGCCAATTCCGTACCGGTCAACCCATCAAACCCGTAGGCATCATACTGATAAAACACCGCTATCCGTTGTAAGTTTAGATCTTGAACAAGATGACGCACTGCCTCCCTGGTTTCCTGATAGTACGAGGCACGGATATTGATTAAATATGGATTAAAAGGTTCTCTCAGAGCATTAGCCCCTGTGAACATGCCTATTAAAGGTATCCTGGCCTCTTCAATCATAGGCAGAACTTTTATCGTCGTCGGTGTTCCAACGTAACAAAAAAGGGCAAAAACCTTATCATTAATCAGCAGACGCTGGGTATTAGCAAGACACTTAGGTGGATCATAACTATCATCATAGGCTATTATCCTGATTTTACGCCCAAAAACTCCTCCGTTTTCGTTAACATAGTTAATATAACATTTTGCCCCGCGCAAAGTCTGTATTCCCAAATAACTGGCATGTCCCTTTAAAGCCAAAGATGAGCCCAAAACTATCTCTTTATCTGTCACCCCCATCACTACATCCCCGTTGGCAACTACCTCCTGTTCAGGGGCACAAGAAATCATAAATAATAAATAAATGGATAAAAAAATATACTTATTTAAAAACATTTTTTTAATATCCTCTTAAGTTTTGCATTCTTGCCTGACACACCTAAAACTATACACAAACAAACATATATCAGCTATGCAATAAGTATCTTTTTATAATACAATTTTTACTGTCGAAGCTCCTGAACAGAAAGCGAATAAAACTCAAGATTTAACACCATTATTTTTACATAACTTATTGTTTTAATTGTAAATTATAATGTATTTATTTTTTGGTTTTTATCTTAAAAATCCATTAAATAGTTCAAACCTGCCATTTCTCCGTTTTATCTCTTAGGAGGACCCTTTTGATCAAACCTTACTACTTAATACAGCTCAAAGCTTAAGGACTTTCTAACTCTTAAATTTTTTAATTTTTCCCTTCAACAAATCTCGCCCCGGTTTATCCAATCTTGTGCCAAATCTTGCAAAAGCTGCAAAGCTTTGACTTTTTCTTTTTACATACCCCAAAAGGGTACCATGGTAAAATCATGTTTTGGGGAGAAAATCTTTGCAGACTTGCCCTTTTCTGGGTTGGGCCTGAGTTTAAAAACTCTATTGGACCAGGTCAAACACTTAAGGCTTAAACCCATTATCAAGATAAGCGGTTACGACCTTTGGCTCGAACATCAAAGGCCTGCGGGGATTGCTCTCCTCATATTCTTAAACCGGGAGATTAGAGGCAGTTAGTCCAACTTAAACTAAGGAGGGATTATGAAACTAGGTCGAAGAGAGTTTATCAAACTTTCAGCAGCGGCCACAGCAGCAACCGCATTTGGCGGCTTGGGTTTCGATTTAAAGCCTACAGCTGCTCGTGCCCAGCTGTTAAAACTTAGGTGGGCCAAAGAAAGCACTTCCATTTGCTGCTATTGCGCTGTAGGATGTGGTCTTATTGTCCACTCTTCAAAAGAGGGTCCTGGGCGGGTAATTAACGTTGAAGGCGACCCTGACCATCCCATCAACGAAGGTGCTCTTTGTGCCAAAGGCGCTTCCATTTACCAGCTTGCAGAGAATGAAAACCGTTTAACCAAGGTCTTGTACCGAGCTCCCGGCAGTGAACACTGGGAAGAAAAATCCTGGGACTGGGCATTGGATCGCATTGCCCGCAAAATTAAAGAAACCAGGGATAAAACCTTTGTTCGCTATAATTCCAAAGGACAAGAAGTAAACCGCTGTGACGGTCTTGCCTCTGTAGGTTCAGCAGCCATGGACAATGAAGAATGCTGGATCTACCAAGCCATGCTCAGAAGCCTTGGCCTGGTGGCTATTGAACACCAGGCGCGTATCTGACACAGCGCCACTGTAGCGGCTCTGGCAGAGTCGTTCGGACGCGGTGCTATGACCAATCACTGGATCGACATAAAAAACAGTGATTGCATCCTTATCATGGGCAGCAATGCCGCAGAAAACCATCCCATCTCTTTTAAATGGGTGATGAAGGCCAAAGACAAAGGCGCCAAACTCATCCATGTTGACCCACGCTTCACCAGAACTTCCAGTAAAGCAGACATCTACGGACCTATTCGTTCCGGGACAGATATCGCTTTTTTAGGTGGTATGATTAAGTACATCCTGGATAACGATCTTTATTTTAAAGAATATGTGGTCAACTATACCAACGCATCTTTTATAGTAAACCGAAAATTTAAATTTAAAGATGGCCTATTTTCCGGATTTGATCCTAAAACCGGAAAATATGACAAGTCCTACTGGGCGTTTGAACTGGATAAACACGGCAATCCCAAAAAAGATCCTAAACTCAGAAGCAGCCGCTGTGTATTCCAGCTCTTAAGGAAACACTTTAAACGATACACTTTGGATCGCGTATCCGAAGTGACAGGTATGCCCAAAGAAAAAGTCCTGGAAATTTACAAGGCTTTCACAGCCACAGGAAAACCAGACAAGTCCGGAACCATTATGTACGCCATGGGCTGGACCCAGCACACTGTGGGTGTGCAAAATATCCGTGCCATGGCCATAATTCAACTCCTCCTGGGCAATATAGGTGTTGCTGGCGGAGGTGTTAATGCCTTGCGCGGCGAATCTAATGTACAGGGCTCCACTGACCATTGCTTGCTATACCATATTTTGCCTGGCTATTTGAAAACGCCCAAAGCCTCTCAACCGACACTGGATGCGTACAACAATAAATATACACCAAAGAGCAATGATCCGAAGAGTGCCAATTGGTGGCAAAATTATCCTAAATACTCAGCCAGCCTGATCAAATCCATGTATATGGACGCTGATGTTCATGAAGCCTACCACTGGCTGCCTAAATTGGATGATGGTCAAAATGCCTCCTTCATGGTCATCTTTGATGAAATGCTGAGAGGTAAAATAAAGGGCTTCTTCGCCTGGGGACAAAACCCAGCTGCAGGTCTGGCCAATTCAAACAAGGCCCGCAAGGCATTAAGCCAATTGGATTGGATGGTTGTGGTCAATATCTTTGACAACGAGACCGCGTCCTTCTGGAAAGGACCGGGCATGGATCCCAAAAAGGTAAAGACAGAAGTCTTTTTCTTGCCCTGTGCGGTTTCCGTGGAAAAGGAAGGTTCTATCACCAATTCGGGCCGCTGGATGCAATGGCGCTACGCTGCAGCCAAACCCCTTGGTGATTCCAAACCGGATGGAGATATCATCTGCGAACTGTTTGAGCGGATAAAACACCTGTACCAGACCGAAGGAGGAGTTTATCCTGAACCTATCCTCAACTTGAGCTCAGAAAAATGGGTCAATGAAAAGAACGTATACGATCCGCATCGGATAGCGAAAATTATCAATGGCTACTTCCTCAAAGATGTGACAGTTAAAGGCAAAACCTTCAAAGCCGGTACATTAGTGCCAAGCTTTGCTTATCTCCAGGCTGACGGCTCTACCTGTTCCGGCAACTGGCTGTATTGTGGCTCATACACAGAAAAAGGTAACATGGCTGCCCGACGCGATAAAACCCAAACACCTGAGCAGGCTAAGATTGGCCTTTTCCCCAACTGGTCATGGTGCTGGCCGGTCAACCGCAGAATCCTGTACAATAGAGCATCAGTTGATCTTAAAGGACGTCCCTATGCACCACAAAAACCTGTCATTGCCTGGAATGGCCAGAAATGGGTTGGCGATGTACCTGACGGAGGATGGAAGCCAGGAACCAAGTACGCATTTATCATGCGCAAACATGGCCACGGTCAAATCTTTGGCCCGGGCAGGGCTGATGGTCCATTCCCAGAGTATTATGAACCTTTGGAGAGCCCTGTTAAATCACATCCTTTCTCTAAGCAATTCAACAATCCAGCCGCTCTCACGTTCAAGGGTGATTTAGAGAAATTGACTTCAGCTGATCCAAGGTATCCGTTTGTCTGCAGCACTTACCGCGTTACCGAGCACTGGCAAACCGGAGTTATGACCAGATGGCAACCCTGGCTCTTGGAAGCTGAGCCACAACTTTTTGTCGAAATGGACCCTGAACTGGCCAAAGAACGCGGAATTAAAAATGGTGACAAGGTTATCGTAGAAAACGAAAGAGGCAAACTGGAAGCAGTGGCCATAGTTACCTCCAGACTGCGGCCGTTTAAAATCATGGGCAAAACTGTACATCAGGTAGGTATACCCTGGCATTATGGCTGGGTACATCCTAAAGATGGTGGTGATGCGGCCAATATCCTCACTCCGTCAGTGGGCGATCCAAACACTGGCATCCCGGAAACCAAAGCCTTTATGGTTAATGTTCGCAAAAAATAAGGAGGTAGCTTATGGACGGAAAAACCTTTTTTATAGATCTCACTCGTTGTACTGCCTGCCGGGGATGCCAGGTTGCCTGTAAGCAATGGCATAAATTGCCGGCAGAAGAGACATACAATTGGGGCTCACATCAGAACCCCAAAGACTTGTCCTACATCACATATAAATTGGTGCGCATGAAAGAGGTTGTCGAAAAAGGAGAGATTAAAGACTGGCTCTTCTTTCCTGAACAATGCCGCCACTGTGTCGAACCACCCTGCAAAATGACTGCTGACATGTATGATGAGCAGGCTATTTTGCAGGACGAGCTGACCGGTGCAGTAATATTTACCGAACGTACCAAAAAACTGGATATTGAGGAGATCCGCGGGGCCTGTCCCTATGACATCCCCAGACAGGATGAAAACTCCAAAATCATGTCCAAGTGTGATATGTGTCTGGACAGAGTACACAACGGACTCTTGCCCGCTTGCGTGCAAACCTGTCCTACCGGAGCCATGAACTTTGGCGACCGGGAAGAAATGCTTGCTCTGGCTAAAAAAAGACTGAGCAAGGTCAAAAAATACTATCCCGATGCAGTACTAGGTGATCCGGAGTCTGTACGAGTCATTTACCTCTTTCAGACCAAACCGGTAAACTACCATGAATTCGCTGTAGCTGGTTTGTCCTTGCCGCCGGTTATGAGCCGAAAGCAAGCGCTGGCGAAATTCTTTCGTCCGTTCAAAAACATGCGCGGCTAGGCAACTGGATTACCCTCCTCCAGGGCCAGAACACTGGCCCAGCTAGCGTAAAAGAGGCGCCTTAAAAGGCGCCTCTTTTATTTGCTAACCTATAATGAATTCAATTTCACCATGGGACCTAAATATAGGGCAAACAAATCTCTATTTAAGTCGTGTTATATGCACAGCTACAGGGGAACGTCTTACTATTTTTTCTGAAGTACTTCCATAAAAAAACGTCTTAATGCCACTTAGACCATGAGAACCTACTACTACGAGATCGTAATCGCCACTTTCAATTTCTAAAAGTCCTTCAACATAAGGAATCCCACGCCTTACTTTTTTAGTATACTGCACTTCTCTCAATTCAGGAATTTTTATTTCCAATTGTTTGAAATTATCATTTATTTCTTCATCTATTTTCTCCTTTATCTGTGCATAATCACTTTTATTAATAAACAGAGAAAATTGACTTTCATCATGAGCAACATGCAGTATTGTTAAATTTGACTTAAAAAACAATGCCATCTGAGCAGAAACTTTTACAGCATGTTCTGAGTCCAGTGAAAAATCTGTCATAACCAAAATGTGCTTATAGATTCCCATTACTTTACCCCTATTGTTTTATAATTAAAGCTTTTAAAAAACTACATTGTAAACCTGTGAATTTTCTATCAATTGTTTATAAAGCCCTATGGCAAAGGCGCAACAAACCCTCCACTAAAGAACAATTAAATTATTTTTTAACAACCAAAATAACATATCTGAACCATCTTGACTTTAATGAGCAATAAATATAATTTTACAACTTTCTGAAAAGGTTAGCACACATTTTTGTAATTTTCCATTTCTGTAATGATACTATTTGCGTTATGCTAACTTTTCCTGTGGACATATCCATAAAAGGCAAAAGATCTGTTTTATCGCAACTTAATTCAATGTTTACTTTCTCAAAATTATGTGACACTGTTCATCAAGTAAATCTAGTGACGCATACAAACCACATAACTAAAAATTAGCTGTCATTATTTTAAAAGTCAATGCCATAGCAAATCTTTTAGTAAAGACAAATTTCTAAAAGGACTACTCTGCCAGATGTTGTCCCCCCCGTTTTTTCTGACCTCTAAATTTTCTTTTGCAGCACAAAGCTTGAAGGCAAGAGCACCTTCCTTGCATCTTAAGAAACATCACATAGTAGATATTTATTTTTGGTGCTGATATTATATAGATATTTTTTTATGATTATTTATCCGCAAACTTTTTTAAATTTCTATTTTATAAAAACTATTAAAACATAGGAAATGTGATGAGCAAAACAATTTATTCTAACATTAAAATTAAATCTGATACATATTACTTTCTTTATATTGGCGAGCTTAAATCTTATGGGTTAAATTTTTTCTTAAAAGATTTTTTTCAAAAACTGTACAATAAAAAAATTGATTTTATCGCTATAGTTTCTGATTTTTTTGATCAGTACTATTATAAGAATCTAATTGTAATAAACCCAGAAGCTGAAAAACACTTGGAGAAAACCGGGAAAAAGGTATGCTGCCGAATCGATGCCAAACAATTTATGAAAGAAGTATCAAATAATGATTTTGTACAAGACTTAATACAAAAAATCTTAACACAGCAAAATCACTTATATATTTATATGTATGAGAGCCTGCCCGAAATGACTCTGGATCAAATTGACGGGGTATCTGTTCTGGGACCCAAAAGTAATATTGCTCATAAGCTTAATAACAAAATTTTTCAATACAAGACATTTAACAAAATCGTTCCCATGCCGGACTTTGACATTTGTCAAGGGCTAGAAGACCTCCTGGCTAAAGCAAAAAAAATGCGGAGTGAATGGGAAGATGGCATTTTTATCAGCCAAGAGTATAGCGCAGCTGGTTCTTGCAGCGCTGTAACTAGCACAAGACAAGATATTCTAAGAAAATTTAACGACCAAAACGCAACATATCTTATTTCAAGATATATCCCACATGAATATGACCCTACTGTCCTCGCAATAGTTGCGAATGAAAATGATGTATATATTGCAGGTGTAGCTGATCAGTGTATAGTAGATGGGAATAGGTTCGTTGGCTCCACATACCCTTCAGTCCTACCAGATGAAATAATTAAAAAGTTAAAAGAGTATACTGTCAAGGTGGGTCAACAAATTGGAAAATTGGGATATCGAGGTATATATGGATGCGATTATATAGTGGTTGATAATAATATATATTTTATGGAAATTAACTCAAGAAAACAAGGGACAACAATGGAATTTTGTTGTACACTTGAACAACTATTACCCAAAGGTTCTCCCATGTTGCCGGAGTTAGAATATTATGCTGTGAAGGAAAATAGGTTTCCAAGCAATACAATTGAATTAAAAGACAAAACAGATAATATATACTGGGGCACATATAATATGAAAATCAACAACGTTGCTACAACTGACGGATATATACCCCAGGATCCAAACGAAAGAGAAATTTTTAAAAAAGTTGCTAACAAAGAGTTAAAGAAAGATTTTATTATAATGGAACATATTGGAAATGATTTTATTATCAAATCCGGAACCTTTTTAGGAAGAATCGTTTCTGTGGCGAATAACCGTGAAGACATGTTAAGCGGTATAGAGTATGGCAAGCGCTTTCTAAAGTATACAGTTAAAGAGACATTTAAAATCTAAAAAAGTAAACTAGATATGCGCTGAAGTTTAAGGTCCGGACTCCACAACTCATAACCACGTTAAAATTATTGATTGTCGAATAGTCTTAGTCCACCATGCAAAGTTTGATTCTTTTCATGAGCATTAGTTTTCGATGCGCATGCAAAAAATCTGTGCTGATATTTTAAAATAATTTAACATATAACATTCAGTATTCCCCTGTAAAAAACTCTTTTTTTGCGGGGCTACAGTCAGGAGGAAATCAATGTCTAATTTAGAGGTAAATGATCCCAGCCTAGATGATTATACTAAAGAGTTGTTTGAGGAACTTTATGCTCCAGGCAGTGCGATGGGCACCGTACCAGACGATCTAAAAAAGGAAGTTCTTTCTTTATTAGAAGTTGCCCAGCAAAAAAATTTAACAACGCCAATTATAAAACTTTTTGAAATTTTAAGAAAAACAAAAAAGGAACACGGTATCTCGCCTGATGAGTTCGGGATATCTAAAAATGATCTATTAAAATTAGCCAAAAAACATGAGCAAATAGATGAACATGAAGTGAGTATTGGGGGGCGCGTAGGCAGAGCTCTTCCTATTGTTCAGGCCGCCAACTCAAGAATTCAAGAATACTTACAGGTAAAGGATAAAGAAGCTCCTAGTGGAATTGAACTTTGGCCAGATATAGAAAAAAATATTCAAAAAATAAAAAAGGTTTTAGGCATTAGTGACGACGATTGGAATACTTTTAAAGGCCAGCTCAGATATGCCATTGAAGATTTTGAAACCTTAGCCCAAATACTAGACCTTCCCGAAAAAGCTATCAAAGATATTGCCCGCGTTACCAAGCACTACCGTATGAGACTGACCCCATATTATGCGAGCCTTATCATGCCTGGCCGAATTAATGACCCAGTGCTTCTCCAGTCCGTCCCGACCGGAGAAATGGTTGACAATGCAGGGGTAGAAATCCCTCCAGTGGCAGCTGACCACTCTCCAGCCAGGCTAATTGACCAGTTTTATCCCAGAGTTGTGACCATCAAAGCTACCAATATATGCGCCATGTATTGCACACATTGTTTAAGAATAGCACATATTGGCAAAAAAGACCGTATCTACAGTAAAGAAGCATACCGAGAAGCCTTTGAGTACATCAAGAAAAATAGCTTTATCCGAGATGTCTTAATAACTGGAGGAGATTCATTTGTTCTGCCCAACGAATATATTCGCTGGATACTAAATGAATTAGACTCCATTGATCATGTAAAAGTTAAACGACTTGGCACCCGTATTCCAGTAACCACCCCACAGAGAATCGATACAGAACTACTTGATATACTTGAAGAAAGCAATGATATCAAGCCGATTCGTGTAGTGACTCAGATTAATACCGCACAGGAGATAACTCCTGTCTCCAAAGAAGCATTTAAACAAATCTCTAAGAGAGTAAGTGCTGTACTCAATCAAGCAGTGTTACTGCGTGGGATAAACGATTCAAAAGTAAAAATGTGGAAACTTTGCGAGACAATACATGAAGCATATGTTCGTCCATATTATGTCTTTAATTGTAGTTACCGCAACCCACAATTTATTCACCTCAGAGTGCCTATAGAAAAAGGTCGAGATATTATTGAAAGTATGTACGGAAACATATCCGGCGATGCTATTCCGAGATATATAGCTACAGCCGGAGGCAAAATACCTCTTCACAGAAGCAATGTGATCGGACGTGACAATAACGACCTAATCTTGAAAAAACCATGGAGCGGCGAAGAAGTAAAATATCCTGATGCAGATGCAAATATATATGAAGATAATGACAATTTCGCATTCGCAAAATACAATAAATAACATATGACAAACAAAATAATTGTGGAATTTTTCAAGGAACATAAGCAGAAAATGCTTATGTTCCTTGAAAAAATAGTACTGACTAACAGCTGGACTTACAACAAACCGGGTGTAGATAGAGTAGTAGATGAAATTATATCTGAATTATCAGGTTTAAATCTACATTTTAAAAGATATGAAAACTCTGATTTAGGAGACAATTTAACAGCATCTACAGTAAAAAAAGATCCACAAAAAATATTAATTTGTGGTCACACAGATACTGTATTTCCTCCTGATAAAGAATTCAATTGTTTTGAACACAAACATGGAGCCAAGCTCATAAATGGGCCTGGCGTGATCGACATGAAAGGAGGACTAGTAGTCGGCATATTTGCCCTCAAAGCCCTTCATCACCTTGGAGTCTTGCACGACATCCCAATAACCTTTATCTTTAATTCAGATGAAGAGATCGGGTCTCCTAAATCAAAACAACTAATAATTTCCGAAGCCCGGCAAAGTTCTCTGGCCTTTGTTCTTGAATGTGGAGGGCTAAACGGCGAGGTCGTTACGGGAAGAAAAGCTAAAATGAATGTCCGCATAGACGTCAAAGGCAAGGCGGGGCACGCCGGCTTTGCCCATACTGGCAAAAAAAGCGCTATTTTAGAACTCGCGCACAAAGTTATTGCGCTCGAACAATTGAATGATTATGATCTTGGAATAACTGTAAACGTGGGCCAGATAGAGGGAGGCATAGGGCCAAACACTGTTCCCGAAATGGCTTCTGCCTATCTGGATATCAGGTTTAATAAAAAAACGGATGAACGTAAAATTAAACAAGATCTAGACGCCATTTGTGCACGCAGTGTCATTAATGGCACACAAACCAAATATAAAATTCTTTCTTCACGTCCACCTATGGAACAAACAAAACAGAACAAACTGTTGTTCTCTGAAATTCAACGCATTGCCCACGGCATGAACATTACCATTTGGGAAGAGTTCCGCAGTGGCGTATCCGATGCAAACTTTATCGCCCAAGCAGGAATTCCTGTTATTGACGGCCTAGGACCAGTTGGAGATGCAGATCATAGCTCTGATGAATATATGATTGTCGATAGCTTTGTTGAAAGAGCAATATTATTTACCAACATCCTCCTTCACTTTGGCCTGGGTGAAAAGGCTAAAGCAAAAACCCTATCTTTGCACGAAGTTTAAAATTTAGTTGTAAACAATCACAGGTTAGCAACCATCGAAAAATAATTCCGACAAAATTGCTATCTTATTTTTTACATCAAAATCGGAGAATGAAACCTTAAAAATAGAAGAGGAAAATGGATAAATATAAATTGAGTTTGAACGAAGAGTTAGAGCAGACAGAGCAAAAGCTGGCCGTCCTGATCAACAAAAGAACTCGTCTTTTGGGCAAAATTGCTCAAAAAAGAATGGAGAAAAATAAAAGCCTAGTGGATTCTGGTCTGGAGAAAAGGCTCTGGTCATTATGGAAAAATCATTTCAAAGGGGAAAACCAGAGGGCTTACCGCCAATTGTTTACTATTTTAAATAGCCTTAGCTATGGCCAGGCTGAGAAGAAAAAATTTTCAGACAAACCTTTTTGTCTATACCCCACCAAAAAGCCACTAAATGTCCACATAGATGGCCCAAGAGATATTTTTCAAGCCAGGATATGCACTTTTTTGGCCGGCTTGGCAGACAAACCTGTACACATAGACAATTTCCCCATCAACGACTCTCTCATCGAATTAATTAAAGCTTTAAACCAGTGTGGAGCTAGACTTACATGGAAAGACAAAATTTTTAGTTCAGAGCCTGCTACCTTAACCTGTGCCAACAAATCCATCTTTGTAGGCCAAAATGCATTCAATTTTTATCTTTTGCTCTGTCTAAGCTTAGGTGAAGCCGGAGTAACAAAATTTACCAGTGCATCTAACCTCAAGATCCTGAATTTAAAACCTATCCAGGACATCCTGCCCCAATTGGGAGCCAGGCTAAGTTCTACCTACCCTCAAAGCTTCTCTCTCCCTGCCAAACTAGAAGTCAGCGGGAAAATTCCAGGCCAAATCACCCTGCCAGAGGCTGTTGACCCGGATTTTGTCCTGGCCCTTGCTTTAGCAGCATGCACCTATTCCAGTCCCTTGACCATTAACTTTTCACATGGGGTTCAGCTCGAAAAGGTCAAACAAACCCAAAGAGTTATGCAAAGCTGGGGCATAAAAACTTTACTTAGCGAGCAGAGTCTAACCATTCACCCAGGTCGTCCGGAACTTTTAAAAAATTTTCATTTGCAATTGGATCCCATTCTTAGTGCCTATCTACTGGCTCTACCACTCTTTGCTGGCGGAGAGGTAACACTTCGGGGGCATTGGCCAAAAGACAGTTCACTTGCTACGGCCATTTACAATCTACTTGGACAGGCTGGTCTGAAGCTTACGACTTCAGCAGATCAGATTGCTGCCATCCCAGCTCACAGACCTGCTGAATGTTTTATTGACATAAGCGACTACCCTGAACTCGCTCCCCTTGCTCTGCCTTTGCTACTTTCCTTTAAAAGCTCGGCCACCATATTTATCCCTACCGACACTGAGCAGGCCGAATTTGCTATAGACCTGTTAAAATTTCTAAATTTAGATTTTAATCTCTACCCAAGTCGTCTGGAAATCAACTTTCAAGACAAGGGTCCCAGAAAAGAACTCTGGCATAGCCCTGACCCATACTGGACATTAGGCTATGCACTGAGTTCATTTATTTTCAAGGGTGTTTGTCTGGCTAATCCTGGCAGTTTAACCGCTATCTGGCCAGACTTCTGGAAAATATTTCAAAATCTACCGGACCCGCAAAATCAAATAACACCAACTAGTGCAGGAGAGAAAAATGACCAACCAGGTCGAAGGCGATTCATTGTCTCGTGAAATTGAAGCCTTAAATAATGAAATCAAAGAATTGGAAAAGCAAAAAAAAGAATGCTTACAAAAACTTATTGAACTAAGGAGTCAAGAAGATCCTAAGACAGGCAAATTTTTTCCCGAACAGATATTTTCCCTGCAGCAAGAAAAATTGCGCCTAGAAGTCGAAATCGATCTGCGCCGCAAAAAAATCAACCGTTTAACTTATGAAATTTAAAAAGCAATTGAACAACATTTGGTTACTTGAATAAGAGTTGGCCGCTTTTAATGAATAAATAACCAAAATCAGCTTACAATGACACCAAAGTTTGCTTTGATTGGGCCCAGTAAAAAAGTGGCTTACATGGCCAGAAGTTTCTTTAAAAACAAGAGAGAATGGGAACAGTTGGGTCGTCTTGTATCTGTAACCACTACTGACGGACAATCCATTGAGCTGGACATCCCGCACTATTTCGATTGGCAGGATATGTTAGCTCAACACCAGATAGACTCTATCATCAACCTCGATCACGATCCGGCCCTCAAACAGGAACTCCGCCGAAACCTGCCCAGCGACGTAGACCTTTCTGAAAATATTCCCGGCCAGCTGCTGCACACTCTATTTTTAGCCAAATCAGTCCATAAGCAAAAAGCCTTGGACAAAAACATTTTTTTAGAGCAAGTCGTTCATGCATTGCCCTTTGCCATCATCGTCTATGACCGCCAGGGTCGAGTTATTTATTGGAACGAACATTGTGAACAAATGACAGGGGTCAAGGCCAAGGATGTTTTGGGTAAAAAAAAGGTCGGCATTATATTTTATCCTTATCATCGCCCCTTGGTTGGTCAATTGATTTTAGAAAGTCTTGATCCCGATGTAATCCGCCAAATTTTCAACGAACAGGATACAAATATTAAATCCTTCCCCAATGGCATCCAAGTATCGGGGTTTATCCCTCTCCGTTCCCGCATTCAAGGCTATTATCAGATCACTGCCATGCGCATAGTGAGAAACGACAAGGTGTTGGGGGCTTTCCAGCTGATCCATGATGTTAATTCCCTGGTTCTTTTAAAAAATCAGCTGCGCAATCAACAAGAAATCATGCAAAATATCCTGCTCAGGTTGCCTTTTCCTCTTATCCACACCAATCTCAAAGGAGATATCTTTTTTACCAACAAGGCCGCGGAAAATGATTTTATTCCGTTTACTGGCAATGAGAAGGCTGAGAATGTCTTTGACCTCATCCCGGAAGCCAAAAATCAGATATCCGAACATCTTTCCACCCTTCAGAAAGACGTATTAACACGCGATCTCGCCCAAAAATTTACACTAGACCTAAACAGTAAACAATGGGATGTAACCTGTATTATCATACCGGATGAACAAAATAAAAACAGTGGCTTGATCTGGATTCTGCGTAATATCAGTGCTGAAGAAACACGGGATAGACTCAATGCTGCCCTGGCCATGTCCGGAGCTATCAGTCACGAACTGGCTCAACCTCTAACAGCTATAGTTAACTCCGCCCAACTCCTAGCGCGCACCGAAGCGACTGATGTAGAACGTATCAGGCGTCACCAGAAGATAATTACCACCGAAAGTGAACGTGTCTTCAAAATTTACCGTAAACTACAAAATATTACCCAATTCAAAGTCCAAAAATATTTGGATACCCAAATTTTGGACTTGGAAGAATCCTCAGATGATCTTTCAAGTTTCGAAACCAAACAAATTGAATAAGAGATTGTAGCCAATCCTTACTTAAGGGGACAAATTTTCATAATTTTTTCCTACTCCTGATTTCTAATCTGGTAGTCAAAATGGGGTTTGGCCACAGACTCATAAAATCGTCCTGGATACTTCACATTTAACACCCCACAAAGGTATGGCCAAGTTATTCACCGTTACATATTTTGATATCATAAACTCAACTCTGACACGATTAACATCCTCAAATTACTACACAATGGAAGAAAATGCGCTCGCAAATTAACTTAGAAAGTTGAGGTCATAAAAACTTACTCATCTCTTTCAACAAGTGTCACTGAGCTCGCCTAAGGAGGGGTTTGACTGTCACCATACAGTCCGAGTTAGACTAGACCATGAAACATGGGAAACTCTGACTTGCTGGAATTTAAAAATTAGTTTACTGCCCATTAATTCGTGAACTTTAAGGTTCAAGCAAACAAAAACGCGTAATAAAAAGATACGATTACACTTCTGATTTTTTTTAGACCTTAACATGTTTAAAAGTTTGACATTTATTGTTTAGCATTTAGCCTTGACTAAATTGAACGATTTTTAAGATTTTTAAGTTAGTTTTACGTTAAACACATAGAAATAAATACATTTTTACTAACGATTTTCATCCAACTGCTGAGATTGCGAGAAGCGAGCCTGAACGAAGCGGCGAAGCAATCTCAAACTTTAGCCTGCAAAAAAATGCACAATTTAAGTCCTGGTTAAAGCAGGACAAAATTGAACCTTATACAGGTCCATACTTATCAAAAGATATACAAAAAAAGGAGTAGCAATGTTAGATAAGATACGTCAAAATGCTCAGTCCTGGGCTATAAAATTACTTTTTGGGTTAATTGTGGTCGTATTTATTTTTTGGGGAGTGGGTAGTTTTCGCAGCAACAGAGCTTCCACCTTGGCCTTGGTCAACGATAAACCCATCCTCGTTCAAGATTTCGTCCGGGCTTATGAAAGCAGTGTCCGGGCCATGCGCCAGCAAAATCCCAACTTAACAGATGAAGCTTTGAAAAACATGCGCTTCAAAGAACAAGTGTTGAATCAACTCATCAATGCTGAACTGCTGACTCAAAAGGCTAAAGAATGGGGATTAACTATCACCCCGGCAGAACTAAGATATGAAATCAGTCAAATTCCGGTCTTTTTGAATGAAAACAAACAATTTGATCCTAGCCGTTATCAGGAGGTTCTAAAGGCCAACAGCCTGACACCGGCCCAGTTTGAAGAGGACTACGCTCACAATCTGCTCATGCAAAAAGTTCAGGACTATATTGCCCTGCCCACCACTCCGTCCGATGAGGAGGTACGCGAATTTTTTAATTTTGCCCGCGAGCAAATGACTATAAACTACATTCAGTTCAACTGGCTGGACTTTAAGGACAAGGTCAAGCCGGAACAAAAAGCCGTGGAAACTTACTATGACCAGCACAAAAACGAGTTTATGGAGCCGGCAAAGATTAAAATCGCCTATCTGGAATTAACCCCAAATGCCTTGGCTGATAAAGAAAATATCTCTGATCAGGAAGTAAAAAATTATTACCAGGCACACAAAGAGCAGTTTAAACAAGAAGAGATGGTCAAGGCCAAGCATATTTTGATAAAATTGAACCCCGATGCTCCAGAAGAAAAAGTCCAGGCTGCAAAGAAAAAAATTGCTCGCATTCAGGCTGAGTTAAAAAAAGGGAAAACATTTGAGGAACTGGCAAAAAAATATTCTCAGGGACCAAGCAGTGTACGCGGAGGAGAGCTGGGTTGGTTTGGCCGAGGTCAGATGGTTAAAAAATTTGAGGAGGCCGCTTTTGACTTAAAACCAGGTCAGATCAGTGAACCGGTACGCACCAGGTTTGGCCTGCACTTGATTAAAGTGGATGACTATAAAGCTCCCGGGACTAAGCCTCTGGAAGAGGTTAAAGCAGAAATTAAGGAGACTATTGGCCAGGAAAAGGCAGCCGATAAGATTGCAGACCTTTTGGACAATGTTTTGGAACTGGTGGTCACCGGTTCCGACCTTAAAACTGCTGCCAAGAAATTCAACCTGAGCGTCGAGGAATCAGGTTTCTTTACCCGTAAGCAAGGGCCTCTGGGCCTAGGTTTACCTCCATCTGCTATAGATAAGCTCTTTAAGCTTCAGACAGGCGAAGTTACCCAGACCCCGATCATGCTTGAAGATGGCTATGTCCTGGCCCAAAAATTAGATGAGAAACCTGCCCAGGCAAAACCTCTGGAGCAAGTAAAGGACGAAATTGTCCAGCTTCTGACTAAACAAGGGGCCATGGCTCTTGCCAAACAAGAAGCTGAGGATGCCCTCGCTAAAATTCTGGCAGCCAAAGACAAGCCTGCTCCGGGTTTCAAAGATAAAATTAAAACAAGTGAACCTTTTGGCCGGAGAGGCTTTATTCCTAAACTGGGCTTTAATCCTGAACTGGTAGAAGACCTCTTTCAGGTCGAACCTGGTACTTGGTTGTCCAAAGCCTATGAATTGCCAAGTGGCTATATACTGGCCCAGGCCAAAGAACATATCCTCCCCAAAGAGGAGGACTTTGCCAAGGAAAAGAAATTCTGGCTGGCATCTTATGCCCGTATCCAGGAACAACAACTTTTCCAAGCCTTCATAACCGACCTTCGCAATAAGGCAAAAATTGAAATTGTTAACCCAAAAATCCTGGAATACTAAGTCATACTTTGTCCCGCCATGCGCGGGGTAAAATAAAGAATAACATTATCTAGACACAAAAAAAGGGGCATAAATATGCCCCTTTTTTTGTGTCTAGATAAAAAATACTGCCTGGCCATTGTCTAGTCACTTAACTCTTTTCTTGGAAACACAATGCTTGTTACGACAATACCCTTTTTCTTCAGGTAATTTAGGATGTATCTTTCACCGCTCAGTACTACTCTCCTGCCCGGATTCTCATCAATGATCAACAGCGGCACACCCTTATAACCATGGCCCCTAAAATAATCTCGTACATTCTTAATCTTTTCCTCAAGACCTTCAGGGACTGAAATTGGTTCAACCTGCTCTAAGCTTTCTATACGCAGTATCTCCAGAAATAGATTCTTAGTCTCTTTTTCCGCAGCTAGAATATGTGCGATTCTTTGCAGATCTGACGGTTTAGCATCCAGAGGATTTAAATGCCATTTAAAGGCAGTTGGGTTATTAATAGCAAGATTAGCCATTAATTTGCTACAATGATCACAGTGCAGACTAAAAAACAAATAAAATTTAGGCCAATCTCTGGTTTCTTTGCCAGGCCAAGAAAAAACCGTAAGTTCACTCAATTGCGGAGTTTTGGGAGAAAACTTGAGTACCGAGTTAGCTGTAAACCCTCCGACCCACACAGCAAATCCCAAAACAGCGATAGCCAGTGAACGTCTGAACCAGGCGAAAAATACCAGGCAAAAAAATAGTGCCAGGCCCACGCCGATACACAAAGCACAGCGCTCCTTAAGCGCCATAAATTGAAAGCCGAGCAGACCTCCATCAAAAGCCAAACTACCGAGCAATAAAGTAAAACTTGCGCCCCACAACCATTTTTTATCATAACGGCAGGCAAAAAAAAGGAGAAGCCACAATAACCAAAAAAACAAGGCGCCGAGCACGATCAAAAAAGTATCGCCAAAACGAACATACTCACTCACTATCTGACAGGATTGGGAAGTACACAGACTTGTTTTTTGGCTGTGCTTAAGCCATGTATCCACACTTAAAACCAATGCGGCTATTGCCGGTGGGAATTGGACCAAAAGTTGCTTCAAACTAAACTTTTGCACAGAGATATTTGACATTATACTACCACCCTTTACTAACAAATTGAATTTATTTGCACTTTATTTACAATTTGACAGGTCAGCTATAAATGTACATAGTAAAAAATAAATCAGGCAACAACCTTTAATTTAGGAGGAAACAATGGCAGATTTTCGCACCTATTCCACCCCTAAAGTGCGGACTGAAGTGCTCAATGTATTCATGCGCGGGGTTTACCAATGGATGGCCATAGGTTTGGGGCTAACAGCCCTGGTAGCCTATTTCGTAGCCTCATCCCCAATTCTTATTCAGGCTATTTTTGGCAATCCCCTGCTCTTTTGGGGGTTGATTATTGGGGAACTCCTGCTTGTAGTCGGCATCAGCGGAGGAATTACCCGCTTGTCAGCATCAGCCGCCACATCTTTATTTCTCGTCTACAGTGGTCTTAATGGAATTACTCTTTCAGCTGTTCTTTTAATTTACACGGCCACATCCATTGCTTCAACTTTTGTGGTTTGTGCCGGTATGTTTGCAGCCATGAGTATTTATGGATTGACCACTAAAAAAGACCTTACCTCGTGGGGCAGCTTTTTATTCATGGGACTGGTGGGCATCATTCTGACTTCCATCGTAAATATCTTTTTAAAGAGCCCGGCAGTACACTTTGTCATCAGCGGTATCGGCGTCATTATCTTTGTTGGCCTAACTGCCTATGACACTCAAAAATTAAAAGTGATGGGTGAAAGCGCCCCCCTGGATGATTCACTGGCCATGCGCAGGGGCACAATCCTGGGTGCACTGACACTCTATCTTGATTTTATCAACCTTTTTCTCATGCTTCTCCGCTTTTTTGGGCAATCCCGCGACTAACTTTTTTGGAGCCAGGTCACGCATCCTTATCCTACCAGGATGGGCTCGTGGCCTGGCTTATAATCATGTCTGACTTGATTTCCTGGCAAAAAAAACTCTGTCCTGCTTTATGGCCCATCAGTCTACTTTATGGGCTTGGTATGCGCCTAAGGTCTACTTATTGGGCCCACTCCACCCATACTTGGAACCCTCCTATACCCTGCATTTCTGTGGGAAATATCTCCTGGGGCGGGACAGGAAAGACTCCTTTTTGTCAATATCTCCTTAAATTATCTCTCAAGTATAATCTGCGTCCCGTCATCCTCACTCGCGGCTATAAAGCTAGCCCCCCGGTCTATCCACATCTGGTCCAGGTAAATGATGACCCTAAAACCTGCGGAGATGAACCACTACTTCTTGCCGCGTCTCATGCCCAGGCTAAGGTTGTGGTCGATCCAAACCGAACCAGAGCAGGTAAATGGGCTATTGCGAATCTAGACCCTGACCTATTCATACTGGATGACGGTTTTCAACACCAGAAGCTTCACCGGCATCTGAATCTGGTTCTTTTTTCCCCTAATGATTTCTTGATTCACTGGAATAAAGTCATACCGGCCGGTCCCTGGCGAGAACCAAAAACAGCTCTTAACCGGGCGGATATATTTTTGATCAATACCTGGAACAGAGATAGGCAGACACTGGCAACTTATGTAGCCCGGAAACTGACCCCTTTTAACAAGCCTATTTTCTACTTCCGCATTTGTCCCCGTGCACTTATCAACTTAAATACACAGACAAGACATCCTCATTTAAACAACGAGCCATATATCCTGGTCACTGGCATTGCCAATCCAAAAAAAGTCCTATCCACCATCACTCATTTCCTAGGTTATCCACCCAAGAACCATCTTTTTTTTCCAGACCACCATCATTTTGAAAAAAAAGACTTTGAGCATATTCTTCAGCTAGCTCACAACGACAAAATCAAACACATAGTTTGTACTACAAAAGACGCACTTAAGTTGAAAAAATTCACCTACCCACACCTCCTTGCCCTGGAAATAGAAGTCCAGTTTGATACAGAAGACGAGCAACGTTTTGAACAAATTTTACTAAAAAAAATATCAAGGCAGGATTAAAAGATAAAAAGGACAAAAGGTTAAGGGAGAAGAAGATTTAAATGTAGTGTTGAAGCATAATATTAGTTGAACAAAAAAAATATAGAGAGTACCTACCATTAGGTCGCTCAGGTTAGCGAAAGGACGTATTGAAAATTAAATAAGAATCAAATGGCAAAAATTTAAACAAAATTGTGTTATCATGATTAAGAAAAATATTATCTTATTGAAAAAACTTAAGAAACATCTTGTAAATATACACTTACAAAAATTAACTCCCGTTCTCGTGGCAGACACAAGCTGAAAAAATTGATTTCTTGCAGTTGTATATTTTACAGTATGACAAAAAAGACATACTCTTTCAAACTTTAAAATAAAGGATACTTAAATATGGCCAAAAACAAAATTGATTTTCGTAGCATCATTAAACTTTTTAAAAAATCAGACAAACCTCTGACCCGCAATGAACTCTATAAAACCTTAGCCTTCAGAAAACAGGACAAAAAAAAGATTCGGGCCATTTTGAATGAACTTGTAAATCAGGGTAAACTCATCCAAACCGGACGAGCCTATTGTTTGGTGAACAAATTACCTGTGATCAAAGGCAAATTTGAAATGCAAAAATCTGGAATAGCCTTTGTTTTGCCTGAAGACAAAAGACGCAAAGACGTTTATATCCACCCGAATAACTTTGAAGGAGCCTGGCATGGAGACACGGTGCTTGTGGCTTTGCTGCCTCAAAAAAAAGGTAAAAGTCCTGAAGGCAGGGTAGTACGTATTCTTGAAAGGCAATTTCAGGAATTGACAGTCAAAGTTACAGAGCAAATAGGACCAAATATCTATCTGACCCGGCCAACAGATTTAAAACTTCAGCTTTCCTTGATTGTGGAGATTACAAAGCCTGATTTGCGATTAAACCCAGGAGATATAATCGTTGTCAGGCCGGACAAACAACTGGAAGCAAGACTTTGGTCGGGCATCTTTACGGAAAAGTTAGGGCCGGAATTAGACCTCAAGGTACAAGAAGAGCTGGTCAAAAAAAACCATCTCATCCCCTCCAAGTTTGACTCTTCGGTGATTAATGAAATTGAGGCTCTCCCCTCTTCCCCTGTGCACGACGATTTTAATGGCCGGCAAGACCTGACACAACTTGATTTTGTAACCATTGACGGTGCTAAGGCCAAAGACTTTGACGATGCAATCTTTGTGGAAAAAAAAGGAGGTCAATTCAGACTATTTGTAGCCATAGCTGACGTTGCCCACTATGTGCAGTTGGGCTCATCTCTGGACAGAGAAGCCCAGGAAAGAGGTAATTCTTATTATTTCCCTCTCTCTGTGGAACCCATGTTTCCAGAAAAGCTTTCCAATGGGCTGTGCAGTCTCAAACCCCGCGTTCCCCGACTGGTCATGGTTGCGGAAATGACCTTTTCTGCAAAAGGCTTACGTAAAAAAGCCCGGTTTTATCCAGCGGTTATCAAAAGCAAATACCGGCTGACTTACTCTCAGGTGCATGAGGCCGTGGAACTGGGGAACAAAAAAGTGCAAAAAGAAATTACCTCTGTTCTACCTATGTTGAACGAGGCTTCCAAACTGGCACGTCTTCTTCTTCAAAACAGGAAAGAACGGGGGAGTATTGATTTTGACCTACCTGAACCGGAAGTTCTTTTCAATATTCGGGACGGTCAGTTGCAGGTCAGGCCGCGGGTGAGAAATTTTGCTCACCAAATCATCGAAGAGTTTATGATTGCCGCCAATGAGGCCGTGGCCAGTTTTTTGGAAGAAAAGGGGATTTTATTTCTATATCGAATTCATCCTCAGCCAGATGAAGACAAGCTGGATTCCCTATTCAAACTTCTGGCCTCAACACAGCTCGGACAAAAACTGCCAAAGGAAAAAGACCCTAAGAGCTTGCAAATTTTGCTCAAGGAGGCCAAGGACACAGACTTGGAATTTCTGGTCAACCGCCTACTGCTTCGTTCCATGATGCAGGCCAAATATTCTCCCTTCAATGAAGGGCATTTTGGATTGGCCTCTACAAGCTATTGCCATTTTACATCTCCCATCAGGCGCTATGCAGACCTTACTGTACACAGGGCCCTTAAAAAAGTCCTGAACTCACAGATCCCGGCCAAGCAAAAACCTAAAAAGTTAAAAAAACTGGGAGAATCATTAAGTATTCTGGAACGCAAGGCCATGGAGGCAGAGCGGGAAATCTTGAAAAGAGCAACTATTTTAAGCCTTATGACAAGGGTGGGGGAAAGTTTTACCGGCGTGATCTCTTCCTTGACTGATTTTGGTTTTTGGGTGGAACTGGAAGACGTACTGGCCGATGGCCTGGTCAGGCTGTCCTCGCTCGCGGATGACTATTATACCTTCTGGCCTGATCAACAAAAAATTGTTGGCAGGCGCACCGGTAAAACTTTTTCTCTGGGTCAGAAAGTGGAGGTCATCCTGCAAAAAGCCAGCCTTGACCGCTTGGAACTGGACTTAAGCATCCTAGACTAAAGAGCCTTGTAGCCAAACCCTATTTTGGCCGCCAATTGAAAGTTCTGGTTACTTGAATGCCTTGCAAAGGACTGGCTAACCTATCTTAGCGAAGTTTGAGGACAAGCAGAGCATTAGGGCGATACGGCTAGATATTTGGCGAATCTTATCATAATTCTATATAACCTAAATTGAGCGAATTTTTTGCAGACCAAACTTTGAGATTGCTTCGCTCCACTTTGCTCCGCTCGCAATGACAGGGGCGAAATTGTCATTGCGAGGGCTGCGAAGCTGCCCGTGGCAATCTCACCCATTGAATGAAAATCGCTGGCTCAAAATCTACTTTTATCCCAATGTGTTTAACGCAAAACTAAATCAAAAATCGCTCAATAAGGCATTATAAAATATTTGTTAACCAAAATCCCCCATTATGCTCTGCCCGCAAGCAAGCTATAGATGGATCCAGGAGTTTGCACCAGCATGAAAGAAACCAGAACTGAAAATAATCATGAAAACTTGCCCTCTTAAGTATAGTTTGGCAACAAACTCTAAAGGCTTTTTTTTTTGAGTTTAGTGTTTGGGGGCCGGGCTTTAGTTTCACTAAGTCCCAACCCATCCACTCAGCCCTATTTCTGGGGTATAGGAACCGATGATAGTAAGTACTTTATATCCTCATCTGTAAAGTAAAGACCTAGACCAGCAAAAAAGGAACTATCGCCTGTATCGCTTATAAAATCATCCATGCCGGCAATAGCGTAAAAATTCTTTAAGAAAAAAAGCTTTCCCCCTGCCTTGAGATGAGGCGGAGCATCGGATGAAAAATCAAAGGCATCCATAAAAAGCTGAATACGGTCATCCCAGAGATAATAGTCCAGACCTAAGCCGCCAGACGACTCGATAATCCCGCCCCTTATAACCAGGTCATGCCACCTCTTGGCAATCTGAACGGAAAATTTCAGCCCATCCTTTTCAGTGATACTTTCTTCTTCCTCATAAGTATGCCAGACACCACCATCATCCCGATATCGGCGGTAGGTATCAGTGGTCTTGGTTCGTCCTTTGGGATCATCCACAATGGACAATAGATAGTACTTGTCCTCTCCCGGCTGCAATTTCAGGGTCAGGTAAGACTTGGTATCTCCCGAAGCTGACATATATTCAGAATGAAAATCAACAGAGGTACGAAACTGTTCCTGTTTGGCAAGGTATTTGTTTAATCCCTCTAATGTCTTGTCCAGCTCTTTTCCTGTGGTGTCATCGTTCACCAGCTTGCCCAGGGTGCCTTTACCTTGATCGATCTTTTGAGAAACACTCTTTAAAGAGGCCAGAGTCTTTTTCAAATCATCGCCCATCTCTTTGTCCGAAATAAGCCTGGCCACTGGACCTTCCCCATTTTGGGCCTTATCCAGAAGGGAGTTCATTTTATCTAAAGTAGTTTTTAACTGAACAGAGGCCACTTCAAAATTACTGATTATCTTTTCAATACCCTTTTTATTCCCGCCAGAGATGTCTTTTAAGTCTTTGGAAAATTCTCTAAAATTGGCCACGATCAGGTTTACGCTCTCCATATTGGTCTGAACCATTTTATTCAAACCAATGGCCATCTCCTTTAGATTTTGAACCAGCAATCGTAAATCCTGCTCCCCTTCGGGTCCACCCACTACGTTGGCTACACTACGGGCCACCTTGCCTATATCATCGGCAATCTGCCCCACTTTTTGAAATAGCTTATCCATATCTACCAGAGCTTCAGTACGGCCAATCCTGTCTCCATTTTGCAAGACCGGATACCTTTCTGTCCCGCTCCGAAGTTCCACAAATTTGTCGCCCAGCACTCCTCTCGTGCGCACTGCAGCCACTGCATCGGCATGAATCCGCACGTCAGGACTCAAGGCTAAAGTTACTCTTGCCCTCCCATTTTCAAGAACAATGTCTTTGACCAGCCCTACTTCGATACCAGCTATTTCCACTGGTGAATTCTTCTTCAGTCCACTGACATTATCAAAGAAAACCTCAATGTTATACATATCGCCGGTAACAAACTTACCTTTGCTTACCTTTGTAGTCATATAACCGAGGGCAATAAGGACTATAAAGACGAATATTCCTACTTTGACTTCTACACCTGGTTTTGTAGCCATAACTAAAATTTTCTGGTTGATGGTTAAAAATGAATTATCATTCTTGATTAAGCAGCTTATTGATTGAACAGATGAATGACTTATTGGTTATATGGTTTTTGGGTATTGCTCAAACCATTCCAGCATTTACTATTCAACCACTACAAACCATTTCAAACTACTTTTATTGGTCCATGGGCCTTGCCCTGAATAAATTGCTGGACCACGGGTTCGTCCAACTCCCTTATAACCTCCGGACTCCCGTGAGCAATGATTTTACCATCATAAAGCATAAAAATCTCATCGGCCGTGGCCATGGTAGCTTGGATATCGTGGCTTATTACTACGCAGGTGGCCCCGAATTCATCCCGGGTTTGAACAATGAGATCGTTGATGGCCGCAGACATAACAGGATCCAAACCTGATGTGGGCTCATCGAAAAGAACTATCTTAGGATCCAGGGCCAGGGCTCTAGCAAGACCTACCCTTTTGCGCATCCCTCCGGACAGTTCGGAAGGCATTTTATAACCCATCCCTTTCAGGCCGACTTTGGCCAATTTTTCCTCCACAATTTCCATGATCTCAGCCTTTGTTTTATTGGTATGCTCAATAAGGGGAAAGGCTACGTTTTCAGCCACAGTGAAGGAATCAAAAAGCGCGGCAGCTTGGAATAACATACCAAACTTCCTGCGCACCTTGGCCAAATCCTTTTCCTTCATGGGCACGATATCCTGACCTTCAATAAAGACCTGACCCTGTTCTGGCTTGAGCAAGCCTATAATATGCTTTAAAAGAACACTTTTTCCTCCCCCGCTGCGTCCAATGATCACATTGACCTGATCCCGAGGCAAAGCCAAATCCAGACCGCGTAATACATGCTGAGATCCAAAGCTCTTGTGCACTCCTTTAAGTTCAATGATAATTTCTTTTTTGTCCATTACTCCACCAACTCAACCACTCAAGCAAAAGATACTAAAACATCAGCGCAGTTAAAATATAATCGCTCACGAGAATAAATACTGAGGCCAAAACAACGGCCTGTGTGGTTGACCGCCCCACGCCTTCTGCTCCGCCGCGGGTGTAGAATCCTTTATAGCATCCGATCAGGGTCAAAATAAGTCCGAAAACAGCAGCCTTGATCAAACCATTATAAATATCTTCCACCTCGACATACTCGTATATCTTGTTCATAAACAAGCCGGCATTTATGCCCAAAAGGTTGACCCCTACCAGATATCCGCCAACAACTCCAACAAAATCACTTATGACCGTCAATAGAGGCAACATTATAACGCCAGCCACAAGACGGGGTAAAACCAAATATTGAACAGGATTTATGGCCATGACAGTTAAGGCATCAATCTGCTCGGTAACGCGCATGGTCCCTATTTCAGCAGCAATAGACGACCCGGCCCGGCCAGTAACCATAAGAGCCGTAATTACCGGCCCCAATTCCCTGGTCATGGACAAGGCCACAGTTGCTCCGACCAGACTCTCTGCCGAAAACATGCGAAAGGCATGGTAGGTCTGCAAGGCCAGAACCATGCCTGTAAAAAGCCCTGTCAAGAGCACCACAAACAGAGAACCTACGCCGACAAACTCCATTTGCTTGAAAAAAAGCCGCCAGCGTACTGGCGGACGGACAAGCCAGTAACAGGCCTCCAAAAAAAGGAGCATCACCTGCCCCATTTCCTGAATTAGTTCTATAAGCCCCTGGCCAAGCCAGGCAAAAAAAGCTTTCATTGCATCAACAGAATTTATTGCCTTTGTTGCGTTTACCGTGCGGAATATTGATTCTTAAATTGAGCGATTTTCACCCAATAGGTAGAGATTGCCACGGGCAGCGAAGCTGCCCTCGCAATGACAATCTCGCCCCTGTCATTGCGAGGAGCGAGCGTGAGCGAAGCGACGAAGCAACCTCAAAGTTTGAACTGCAAAAAAATCGCTGGCTCAAAAACTACTTTTATTCCAATGTGTTTAATGTAAGACTAAATTAAAAATCACTCAACTTAGGTGATTCTTAAACTTTCATGCCGCGGAGAAAGCAGGCCGGTTCATGGCAATCGCTTCGCCATTCCTTTTCACGACAATTTTGCACCTTAACAAAAATTTGTAACAAAAGAGAAGATGCCTATGCAAAAAATCAAATTTACATTTTTGACAAAAAATATCCCCTGCAATATATCGTAAGAGTCTAAAGGTTTAAACGTAAACCTAAAACTTCCTACACAAACGGAATTTTTGCAGGGGCATCAGAGATAGCAAATTCCTGTTTCGTATTTTTCTATCAAACGAATCTGATTCGGTGGAAGCAAAGACTAGGATTTGTGTTTATTATTTCGCTGTGAATGTACAAATCCCATTCATTTGGTAAACTTCTGAATAGCAGAACAAACAGGTGTCTGTAAACCTGAACAACATTATCTTTAGGATTTTCTTGGATAAAAAAGAGGCGTATTCATCCATATAATCAATATTTCGACCATCCTCATCAACTCAACCGGGCATTCATCAAGCAAACTTGGGCAAAAAACACGGATACCAAAGGATATCAAAAAAAATAACTACAAATTTTACCCGAACTAATCCGGTTCTACCCTGAACTCGCACTCCAGCCAAAAATCATCCATCCCATCAAGCCTAGGAAACTTCAGCTTGGTTAGATCTTCCAAAAATAAACGGACAAACCGGACAAATTTCCTTGAACCGTAGATGGACTCTATTTCACTGTACATGATTTGTCCCTGTGCATTTAATCTTATCAAGACCAAGGCGTGGCCCAATCCTGGTGGTGTCGCATGGTCCCAATAAGCCAAAATCATTGCCTTGATCTGTTTTAAATGGGCTCTTACCCGGGCATTACTTAGAGATAGTTTTGCGATAGCCTTGGTTTTCTGCAACTTATTTGTTTGCCGGGCCGGCTGATAATCTTTGCTTGTTTTTTTTGAGACCTCACCTTCACCATCTGGTTTTACAGTTGATTGCCTTGTTTTAATTTTTTGCTGAACCACATCCAATTCTAAAATGAGAGGTGGGACTGGTTCGCTTTTAGTTGATAGGTTATAAAACTTGGGGAAGAATAAAAAGTAGAGGTGTAGAGAAAGAGAAAACAAAAAACACAGGCCGGCAAGGAAGTAAAAATGACGTTTTTGTTCCAGTTCCTTGCTCACGGCCTGCACCTCATCAATGACTCAATCCCGCCAAAGGCGGATCCAAGAACTGGTTCTTGCTAATCTTGCTCACCTTGCTCATCTCGCCCATTACCCTTTGTCCACCAGGATTTATCCGGCCCCTTAAACCACCAATCCGTATGGTCAGTGTGCATAATTTGTCTGGCCAGGGCCTTGCCCTCTTCTGTTCGCAATCTCTCCAGGGCACACTCCAGCCATTTGGCTGCATATTTATTGCCCAAATCCAATTCTTCCTTCAAATTTAAAATGAGGTCGATCTGATCCGCATCCTGGGCCAGGGCTGCTTCCCTGCTCCCTACCATTTCCAACTCGCGCCACAGGTCCAAAATTTCGTTTTTAAACCCGGTTCCTTCCAGAGCATCACCTAGTGCCCGTTCAGAATCACATTTATTATAAATCCTGTATACATAGTTAAAATCGCCAATTCTGGCCTCCTGCAAGTCATGGAATAAACAGAGCAGAGCGGTTTTGGCTTTATCAGCGCCGCTAATTCCAGCTAGAACATAACCAATAATCGCTGTCCTATATGAGTGTTCAGCCACATTCTCCTTACCACTTCCCAGAAACTGATAGCCGGTGCGGGGAGTTTTTCTTAACATCCCCACTTCAAACAAAAAATCAGCGAGTCTTTTCCAGTTTATCTCTTTTTCCTGTTTACTGCTCATCTTCCTCCTCTCTATAAAAAACACATAAGCGCTCGATTTAAGACCTGCTTATCTAAAAATACAATAGTATTCAATGCCAGCCTTTGCATGCCAGGAGATATGCCCTTTTCAAGGGCCAGGCGATAATCCACTCCACAAACGCTCAGGCAAATGAACATCTTCATTCTTTTTTTAACAGTTCCTTGACCTTTTACAAAAATCGTTGATACCGTAACTTTACGGCTTTTAAAATCAAACAAATTGTGGTTCAGAGCTAAATTTAGCGATTTTTAATTGAGTTTTACATTAAACACATTGGAATAAAAGTACATTCTGAGCCAGCATTTTTTACCCAATAGGTGAGATTGCATCAAGGCTAACGCTCTTCGGAATGACTAGTCGCTCATCCTGTCATTGCGAGGGCAGCGAAGCTGCCCGTGGCAATCTCAAACTTAAAACTGCAAAAAATTACACGAGTTAGGTTAGAAATTGCCTTTTTCATAACCTAACTTTGACTACAACAAGGCAGAATAATTGCGTAGGGGAGTTAGACAGATTCTGTCAAACATCCTATTTAACGATTACGTCTAATTAGCTGTTGTGCGTTTAAGGAATAAGCATGGGAGGTTCTAAAAGAACTCTAGAAAAAATGTGGGAAGAGGACGAGCAAAAGCGCAAAGAATTATTGGAAGTTCCCAGCATCGTAGCTGAGTCTCACGAGCTTATTGGAGAACTAAAAGCCCAGTTAGGGAATAGCAGAGAAACAATAGCCAGCCTTAAAAAGCAAATTGTGGAATCAAATTCAATTAAGGTGAAATTACAAGACTACTTTGTTGGTGGGCTAGTAGGGGCTATTTTGGGAGCAATATTGGCTAAAGTATTATAAACCACCACCAATCAAGGCAAGTTAACATAGACCGCAAACTCGGCTGACAACTCATTTGCTTCCGGTTATTTGCTTCTTTATATTTCATCCGACTTATTCGCAGAAACCAATGTCTACTCCTCTGGTGGAGAGCTATGAAAATAATTGATTTAAGCCATCCTATATCTCCAAACATGCCTGTATATCCGGGCACAGAACCACCCATATTCATCACCGGGTCAAACATTGATGACGTTGGTTTTCTTGAAAAGAAGATTACTATGTATTCACATATCGGCACACATATTGACGCCCCGGCTCATATCATTAGGGGAGCAAAGACTCTTGATCAGTTATCTATTGAGCACTTTATCGGGAAAGCATTTTTATTGGATCTGACTACAAGAAAAAAGAAATCCATTGACATTGATGAATTAGAACCTCATCAGGGTTCAATAAAAAATAGTGATTTTATTTTACTCAACACAGGTTGGAGTCTTTTGTGGGGCTCTAACAGCTATTTCCAAAATTACCCGATCTTGTCTTCAGAAGCAGCGTCATGGCTTTGTAATTTTAATCTAAAGGGGGTGGGAACGGACACGATTTCCGCAGATGAAGCCAATTCGCAGGATTTTCCAATCCATAAAATTTTTCTAAGCCACAACATTGTCATTATTGAAAACTTGACAAATTTAAATGCTTTGCCTGCTAATCACTTCATGTTCTCATGTTTTCCTTTGAAAATAGAACAGGCAGATGGTTCACCAGTGAGAGCGGTTGCAATTATTTAACATATAACCATGCGCAAGAACTTGCCCCCAACTCACGTCCTGTAACATGCATTGATACGCACATATTCTTCAGTCAAATCCGAACTCAACAAAGTGTATTCTCCGGGTCCACTGCCCAAACAGACCTGGATGTGCACATCTTGTTTGCGCAAGTGACGGGCCAAGATATTGTCTATATCCATCTTCACAGGTTGTCCCTGGGCAAAAATAGTTATCCCTGCAATCTCCACCCGTACCTGATCCGGATCAAATTCAGCACCACTGCGCCCCAGGGCTGCAACAATCCGTCCCCAATTCGGATCCTGACCATAAAGGGCTGTTTTGACCAGGGGAGAATGCCCAATAGTCCTGGCGGCCACTTCGGCCTGGGCTTCATCTTTTGCACCTGTGACCTGAATATGGATGACCTTTGTCCCCCCCTCAGCGTCCTGGACAATCTGGTAAGCCAAATCCTGACAAACTTCTTGTAAAGCGTTGCTTACCAGACCCTGTTCATCCGGATGGACACGCACCCTGGCCTCTCCATTGGCCAAAGCCAGAACACAATCATTGGTACTTGTATCGCCATCCACGGTGATGGCGTTAAAGCTCGCGTCCACTGCCTCCCTCAAAGACTTTGCCCACCACTCAGGATCTACTTGAGCATCGCAGAGTACAAACCCAAGCATCGTGGCCATATCAGGACAAATCATTCCTGCGCCTTTGGCCAATCCCAAAAAGGTAATCTGCCCCTCTCGCAGGTCCAGCCGCTTCCATGACAGCTTGGGGAAAGTGTCTGTTGTCATAATGGCCTTGGCTACCTGCACGGGCTCTGCCCGGCCCAAAGCTGACTTAAGTTCGGGGATAGCCTTTTTCCACTTCTCAAGATCAAACTGCTCTCCTATAACTCCTGTTGAGGCGGGCAGGATTTCATCTTCACCCAGGGCCAAAAGCTCCCGCAACATTTGCAAGGTTTGACGACAATTCTTATACCCTGCCTCTCCAGTGCAGGCATTGGCCTGACCGGCATTGACCAGTATTCCCCGGACTTCTGTTCTTCTTTCCAGTATTTCCTTAGCAACTAATATCGGTGCTGCCTGAAACCTGTTCTTAGTAAATACAGCAGCTGTAGAAGCGGGACTCTGACTAAATATAAAGGCAAGATCATCTCTATCTTGATACTTGAATCCAGCCCCAACCGTAGCAAACAAATACCCTTTAGGCACCAAAACCATCTTCAATCTCCCCTGAAAACTGTCTCAACTTTATTTTTTTAACTCAACTTCTGACATGATTAACATCCTCAAATTACTACACAATTGAAGAGTGCATTTTCTGAAATGCATTACAAACGGGTTGGGTAACACATCTTGGCGAAGATTGCGAAAGTGCTGTGCATAGGGAGGTTATTCCATCGAACTTTCGAAACCCATCATAACAACAGAAAAGGCTTTAAGTAATATTCTATTGACTAACCCCTTTATGCACAGCCCGCAAGCAAGCCTTAGATGTGTCCAGGTCTTTGTTAGCATTGAAGAAAATGCGCTCGCAAATTAACTCAGCAACTGTGTTTTTTGTCAATAGTTAATGGTTAAAATTTATTGGTTAGTTTATTTTGTTTTCAAGAACAATTTT
>NZ_JAGUQP010000017.1 GCF_018704065.1 Desulfovulcanus ferrireducens
AAAATTGTTCTTGAAAACAAAATAAACTAACCAATAAATTTTAACCATTAACTATTGACAAAAAACACAGTTGCTGAGTTAATTTGCGTGCGCATTTTCTTCAATGCTAACAAAAACTTGGACACATCTAAGGCTTGCTTGCGGGCTGTGCATAATGGGGTTAGTCAATAGAATGTTACTTTATGCCTTTTCTGTTGTTATGATGGGTTTCGAAAGTTCGATGGAACAACCTCCCTATGCACAGCACCTCCGCAATCTTCGCCAAGATGTGTTACCCAACCCGTTTGTAATGCGTTTCAGAAAATGCACTCTTCATTTGTGTAGTAATTTGAGGATGTTAATCGTGTCAGAAAGTTGAGTTTACCCTTCTGTTCTGAGAGTCCTGGCTCACAACTCCTGGAGTCACGACTCCCAGACTCTAGGTTACTTTTGACATCTTAACCATTCACCTTCTATATAAAAAATTATCCAGTTCCTGCATAAAGGCGGGGATAAGGTTCTCCTGGCCACGTACTTTTTTGACTACTTTGCCTTTCGCAAAAATAATTCCACAGTCGCGACCCCCAGCTATACCAATATCGGCCTCTTTGGCCTCTCCGGGTCCATTGACTACACACCCCATAACCGCAACGGTAAAAACCTGGTCTATATTTTTTAACTTATCTTCCACTGCCTGGGCAAGATCAATGAGATTTATCTCTGTTCGTCCGCAAGTGGGGCACGAGATTATTTCCGGCCCCCTGGCCCTAAGACCTAAGGAACGCAAGATCTCCCAAGCTACCCCAACTTCCTGAACCGGATCAGCAGTTAAAGATACCCTTAAGGTATCTCCAATACCTTTAAAGAGCAAAATACCAAGACCTACTGCAGATTTTACAGTTCCACGCATCAATGTCCCGGCTTCGGTCACGCCAATATGTAAAGGGTAATCGACTTTTTGTGCTAAAAGCTCATATGCCCTGATTGTATTTAAAACAGAGGAAGACTTTAAAGAAATTTTTATTAACTCAAAATGCCTTTTTTCCAGCATCCCAACATGCCTAAGAGCACTTTCAACCATAGCCTCTGGGGTTGGGCCGCTCCATTTCTTTAGAAGATCCTTTTCAATAGACCCGCTATTCACACCAATACGAATAGGAACATTATGCATTTTCGCTGCACTAACCACCAGGTCAACCTTGTCCTCTCCCCCGATATTACCAGGATTAATACGCAACCCATCCATCCCAGCCTCAATTGCCCTAATGGCCAGGCGATGATCAAAATGGATGTCCGCTATCAAAGGGACAGGGGATTTGGCTCTAATTTCAGGCAAAACATTTGCTGCCTGTTCATTTAGTACTGCCAGACGGACTATTTCACATCCGGCACCTGCCAGGGCATTAATTTGACTCAGGGTGGCAGCTACATCTCTCGTATCCGTGTTGGTCATGCTTTGAACCCGAACAGGGTTATCACCGCCAACACCTACAGAGCCGATTTTTACTTCCTTTGTTTTTTTTCGTAAAATCATTTAGTGTTTGATTGCTACTTGATTGTTAGATGATTATCTGCTCAGAAAGGATTCAGACTTCCGTTCGTTCTTAAATCTTGAAACTCTCTAGCTTATTAAATAACAAAAGCCGGGGACAAAAACAACTATGTCAAGTAAGATTAAATTAGCAGTGAGTGCTTGCCTACTGGGGGAAAATGTGCGCTACGACGGCGGGCATAAGCTGGAACCCATCATCCGCGAAAAACTTGGTCCATTTGTAGATTTTATTCCTATTTGTCCGGAAGTGGAATGCGGTTTGCCAATACCTAGAGAACCTATGCGACTAATGGGTAAGCCCAACAATCCACGGCTAATGACTATTACAACCAGAACCGATCATACCCAAAAAATGAACGACTGGGCCAGGAAAAAACTAAAGGTGTTGGCAAAACAAAATGTTTGTGCTTATATCTTTAAAAGCAAATCACCGAGTTGTGGACTAACCAGAATTAAAATCTATGGTGACCACAGTCAGCCTATTGGCCTGGGCGCAGGTCTCTGGGCCAGGATGTTCATGCAGCGCTTTCCTCATGTCCCTGTTGTGGATGAGGCCAGCTTCTATGAACCCGGATTTTGGGAGATGTTCATTGGCCGTATGTTTTCAACCAAGTAGCTCGTAACCTGCCTTACAATTTGTGGTCTTTGGTCCCGGTATAAGTAAAGGCTTTTCTGATCATTTTAAAGTATCTGCCTTTATCAATGCCAATGACCTGTCCGCAGGGACACTTAACTTTCTCCCCATCTAATTTATAAGCATAAATCCTGGTTATCCTGGTCTTATGGCAACGCAAAACTTCTCCAGGCCCTACTTTTTTATACTTCCAAAGTTTTTGTTTACAAGCTGAACATCTAATAGTGAGCATAATCAACTCTTTTTTAAAAAAACACCCGCTCAGCATCACACCACAGTAAGAGTTTAAGCAGGCATTGACTATTGTTCAAGAAACATTATTGTTGTTCTCTCAAATATTGTGTCTTACCTAGTTTCAATGATCAAACATTCAGAAGTCAAGCGTGACTCAAGACTTCTGACGGAACAAAGGAGTCTGGTATGGAAATAGTTGACGTACTCATCGTTGGTAAAGGTCCGGCTGGCCTTTCTGCGGCCATTTACACTTCCAGGGCAGGATTGAATACCTTGATCCTGGGGTGCGCCCCGAAAGTAGCGGGCGATTATGATATAGACAATTATTTTGGTTTTCCGGAAACGATTTCAGGCAAGGAATTAATCGAATTAGGCCAGAAGCAGGCCCAAAAATTTGGAGCCAAAATCCGCTGTGAAAAGGTTCTTAGCATTTATCAGCAAGAGGATGGGCTATTTAAAGTCAAGACTGAAAAAGGAGAAATTCTGGCCAAAGCAATAATCCTGGCAACAGGCGTATCCAGAATCAAACCAGGAATCAAAAACCTTTCTGACTATGAAGGCAAAGGGGTATCTTATTGTGTCAGCTGCGATGGCTTCTTTTACCGGAACAAAAAGGTCATGGTCCTGGGCGAAGGTATTTTTGCGGCCAACCAAGCCATTGAACTCAAAGAATACACACCACATGTAAAAATTTGTACCCAAAATAAAAAAATAACCATGACTGAAGAATTTAAGGAGAGGTTAAAAAAATTAGATATTCCCGTCATTGAGAAAAAAATTGACTATCTCGAAGGAAAGGATTTTTTAGAACGCGTAGTTTATAGCGATGGAGAAAAAGAAGAAGTAGATGGTTTGTTTGTTGCTATGGGAGAAGCTTCCTCTCTGGATTTCGCTTACACCCTGGGTATCACCCGCAGGGGAGTATTTATTGAAGCTGATGCCGAACAAAAAACAAATGTGCCTGGTGTATTTGCTGCTGGAGACTGTGTGGGCCGCTTTTTACAGATTAGTGTAGCTGTCGGGGAAGGAGCTATAGCCGCCCGTTCAGCCATTAATTATGTCAAGGGATTAGATCGTAATTCCTAGTTTGTTATAGGCTATGAAAAAAAGATGGTGTAATCCGCCACTAACTTTTTGCCCAAACACGAATTAAAAAATTCGACTTATAAAAAAAATATTGACAACAAGCACTAAAAAAACTAACAGCCTTCTTTTGCTTATCTTGGGCCTATAGCTCAGTTGGCAGAGCCCCCGGCTCATAACCGGATGGTCCCAGGTTCGAATCCTGGTAGGCCCACCACTAAAGGAGATAATTTGCTGTTCAAATCATTCCAGCAATCAGCACAGCCTATTTTGAGGCGAGTTATACTGAAAGGTGCTTCCTTAAAACCAATGGGAGCACCTTTTTTTATTCTGAACAATGCATTACCAACATCTTATTAATCTGATTGAACAAACAGCTCCTCTTTCCCTGGCCGCGGATTGGGATAATAGCGGTGTGCAAATAGCAGGGAAAAAAAAGAATATAAAAAAACTTGTCCTTGCCCTTGAGCCAAACTTGGAGATTATAAACACAGCTCTGGAACAGGATGCTGATTTTATTCTCTGTCATCATCCTCTGACATTAAAACCGCGGCTTCCCAATCGCTTAGACTCCTTTCACTCCATTTTAAGTAAGCTTTTAAAGGCAGAAAGCTGGCTTTATTCTGCGCATACCTCTCTGGATGCCAACCCGGATGGTCCAGTCAACTGGCTAGGCGCGAAATTGGCGCTCAAAGAAATGACAGTGCTCGCCCCAATGTCAGTGGATACAACGCAAAAACCCGTTGGTTTTGGCTGTATTGGTTCCCTCCCAGAGGCTGTATCAACCCAAACTTTCCTGATCGGCTTACAAACGATACTCCCTGAACAAAAGTGGCGTTTAATCGGAAACAAACCACAACAAGTTGAAAAAATAGCTTATTGTCCTGGTTCAGGAGCTGAATTGGCTAGCAGAGCGTTCTCTCTGGGGGCTGACATTTTTATAACCGGGGATATTAAATATCATCAAGCCCTGGAAATTACCGAACAAGGTTTCGCCATTGATGTAGGACACTTTATTTTGGAAGAAAAAATGATGTACTACTGGTACAAAGAACTAAAAAATAAACTTGACCTGGAAATCTTCTTTATTCCAGGTAAAGATCCTTTTTATAGCTAAAGCAAACTACAAAATTAGTGAGGAGGCATATACGCATGTACATTGAACAAATTAAAAAATTGGTTGAGTTACAGGGACTAGACTCCGAGCTCCTTGTACTCAAAGAGCAACTAGTTGAGGCACCAAAACATCTTGAAGAGTTAAGAGATAAATTCAACACACTCAAAGAACAAAAGAGCCAGATTAAAGAAAAGCTGAGCATTTTAAAAGAACAAAAAGGCAAGCTGGAGCACGATATTGAAGAAGATGCAAATAGGATTCGAAAAAGCAAAAATAAATTAATGATGGTCGAAAACGCTAGAGAATATCATGCCATGATGCGCGAATTGGACAACCTGGAAAAATTAAATCGCCTCAGGGAAGAAGAATTAAGCAATCTTTTGGAAGATCTCCAGGCCCAACAATCTGTGTACGACCATCTTACAGAAGAAATGACCTCTTTGGATGAAGAAATCGTTGAACAACAATCATCTTTGGATAGTGAACTGAAAAAAATTAATGCTCGCATCCAGGAATTGGAAGAAAGCAGAAAAAAGGCCTGCACCAAAGTGCCAGCTCCTATCCTGTCCAGATACAATTTCATTCGCGAACGCCTGAGCAATCCGGTAATAGTCTCTGTAACCAACGGAGTGTGCAACGGTTGTTTTATCAGTATACCTCCTCAAACTTTTATTGAATTACAAAAAGGCGAACAGATCCTAAGCTGCCCAAACTGCCAGCGCCTTATATATTGGGAAGAGCACTTTTCCCCTAAAAAAAATGAAGATTAGTGCCTACTGGCTAAAAAGGTTATCTCGCCTATCATCTAGTTGCCCTTAATATCTTGCCATAAGTAAAAAAATGATTATTATATAATTTCAGGAGTTGGACAGGCTATCGCCCCGCACCCACTTTGTACACGGTAACTTTATGATATGAAAAAAAGTTGATTGGGATTCCTTAAAGCAACTCAATTTACCGCGTACAAAGTGGGTGCGGGGAGGAAAGTCCGGGCTCCACAGGGCAGGACGCTGGGTAACGCCCAGTGGGGGTGACCCCAGGAAAGTGCCACAGAAACAGACCGCCCTGCACCCACTTTGTGAACGGTAAATTGAAGTAAGAACAGTAACGAAGAACTAAAAGTTTTTTAGAGCAATCCAATTTACCGCGTACAAAGTGGGTGCAGGGTAAGGGTGAAAAGGTGGGGTAAGAGCCCACCAGTTACTGCGGTGACGCAGTAAGCTAGGCAAACCCCGTCCGGAGCAAGACCAAATAGGAAGGCGCTTGAGACTGGCCCGGTCGATGCCTTCGGGTAGGTCGCTTGAGGCAGAGAGCAATCTCTGCCCTAGAGGAATGATAGCCATCTGGTTAACCTGAGTTTTCAGGTAAGCCAGAGACAGAACCCGGCTTATCGTCCGACTCCATTATAAAAAATACAAAGTGTAAAGTTATTTCTGACGCAACAGCAAAAAGTAGAACTTTTTGCTGTTGCGTCATTTCTGTCTTGGTTACACAAAAAAATATAGCAATACAGCAAAAAAACACTAAACTCTAAATGAACTCGATCTGGGTTATCCTCCTTGCTGCTGGTCAAAGTTCCCGCCTGCAAAAACAAGGAATTGCACAAAAAAAACAATTTCTCTCCTGGAAAGGGTATCCCCTTTTCTGGCATAGTGCGTTAAAATTTGCTAAGATCCCGGAAATTAAAGGGATAATATGCACTTTTCCCCCTGAAGACGTCAGTTATGCCCAAAATCTCACTAAAGAATTAAAGAAGAAAAAACCTCTGGGCATTCCCTTTTATCCAGTACCAGGTGGGGAACTCAGACAAGATTCTGTTTATAATGGTCTGAAAAATCTACCCCAAGAATGTGACTATGTACTGGTTCATGATGCTGCCCGCCCCTTTTTTTCAGCAAAACTTGTAGTCAATTTGATCGAGGCCTTTACTCAGGACTTAGGCGGAGTAATCCCGGGACTTGCCTGCAAAGATACTATAAAAAAAGTTTCGCAAAACCTGGTCCTGAAAACTTTGGCTCGAAAACAGTTGATGGCAGTGCAGACCCCCCAATTCTTCCCTAAAGATACTCTAATCAAAGCTCATGAAAAGGCCCAGGAAGAAAATTTTACTGCTACTGATGATGCAAGCATGGTCGAAAACCTGGGATTATCCATACGGGTCATCCCGGGGGAAGAAAAAAATATAAAAATTACTACCAAAGAAGATCTGAATATGCTCACGGAAAACACCCCTACTCCTGTTCCTTGTGTTGGATTTGGTTATGATGTGCATCGCTATGGCGGCCCCAGGCCAATGATTCTGGCCGGAGTTCCCATCCCTGGCGGACCAACTGTTTTTGCCCACTCTGACGGTGATGTCCTCTACCATGCCTTAACAGACGCCATCCTGGGCTGTTTAGGTGCAGGCGATATTGGCGAACATTTTCCTGACTCTGATCCACAGCATGAAGGGCAAAGCAGTTCTGTTTTCCTGACTGAAGCCCTGCACATGGCCCAGAAACAAAATCTTAGGCTTATGCATATTGACTTGACCATAGTTGCTCAGGTACCCAAACTTGCTCCTTACAAAAAACAGATTAAAAAAAATATTGCCGGTCTAACAGGGCTTAGGTCTGATCAAATCAATGTCAAAGCCACTACCGAAGAAGGACTTGGTTTTACCGGCTCTAAAAAAGGCATAAAAGCCATTGCTGTGGTTACAGCAATTAAAGAGGAAGTTGGAGAGACAGAAAGTTAGGAAACCATAGGAAAAGATCCTTATAACCATCACCAACACTAACACCAACACTTAAAAATGTATCTATACAATACAATCGCTAGAAAAAAACAAGAGTTTGTGCCTCTGAACAACAACACCGTGCACATGTATGTCTGCGGGATTACAGCCTATGATTATTGTCATATTGGCCATGCTCGCTCCGCAGTAGTCTTCGATGTTCTGGTTCGCTATTTAAGATCTCTAGGATATAAAGTTAAATTTGTACGCAACTTTACAGACATAGACGATAAAATAATTAAAAGGGCCCAAAAAGAAGGACTGACAACGGAGCAAGTTGCCGAGAAATATATCCAGGCCTTTTATGAGGACATGGATAAATTAAATATCTTGAGACCGGATATTGAACCCAGGGCCACAGAGCATATTCAGGAAATGATAGACTTGATTCAGGTGCTGGAGGAAAAAGGTTACGCCTATAGAACAAAATCCGGAGATGTCTATTTTCGAGTGCGCAAGTTTAAAGACTATGGTCGCCTATCCGGTCGCAACATAGAAGAGCTACAGGCTGGAGCACGCATAAATCCCGGCGAAGAAAAGGAAGATCCTCTGGACTTCGCCCTGTGGAAAGCAGCCAAACCAGGCGAGCCTAAATGGAATAGTCCTTGGGGAGAAGGACGTCCAGGCTGGCACCTGGAATGTTCTGCCATGAGCGCAAAATATCTAAGCCAACCCTTTGATATCCATGGCGGCGGTCAGGATCTCGCCTTTCCGCATCACGAAAATGAACGGGCCCAGAGTGAAGCTGCCTATGAACAAGAATTTGTTCGCTATTGGGTACACAACGGCTTCGTTCAAATAAGCGCTCAGAAGATGTCTAAATCCCTGGGCAATTTTGTGACAATCCGCGATATACTGAACAATTACCTGCCTGAAGTGCTCAGATTCTTTCTTTTAACCAAACACTATCGCAGTCCACTGGACTACTCTGCAGACGCCCTGGATGAAGCAGAAAAGGCGTTGAAGAGGATTTATGTTGCCAAAGAATTGCTAGAAAACAAGCTCGAAAGTTCCAAGTGGAGTAAAACCAAACTTCCGGAAGAAATCTTTGCCGAGCTAAAAAGTCTGGAACAAAAATGGCAAGAGGCCATGGATGATGATTTAAACACGGCCAAGGCTTTGGGATATATCTTTAATACCATCCGCCTGGCAGGCAGAGTTTTGGAAAACAAATCCTGGCGCAAAAGCGAGCAAACCAAAGAACTTTGCCAGCAAATTTTAAATATCCTGGACAAATGGGGCAATATCCTAGGCCTGTTCACTCAGGAGAGCGCAACGTTCCTAAAGGATTTAAGGGACATCAAGTTAAGACGCAAAAACATTGATCCGGACCAGGTCAACGAACTGGTTCAGAAAAGACAAGAAGCCAGAAAAGCCAAAGATTTCGCCCTGGCGGATAAGGTCAGAGAAGAACTTACTAACATGGGCATAGAGGTTAAAGACACCCCTGCCGGGCCGGTTTGGGATATTGTTTAGTGAGTGGTGAGTAGTAGAGGCAGGTGGGAGGCCTGCCCCTACCACCCCCCCCAATCTCCTAACTTCCCATCTTCTTATCTTCTCAACTTCTTATTTTCCTGCCTTTCTGAGCCTTCTCTTGTCCCCAACGCGAATGGTCAGCTTTTCTTTGTCCATAAATTCAAGAAGCGGAATGGCGAATTTTCTGGACAATCCGGTTAAATTTTTAAAGTCCACCGGCCCCATCTCTTCATTTTTCTCAAAATAAGCAATGATTTTACTCTTCAAATCGTCAACAGCAGACTTGGCAAAATAAAAGTCTTCGTTGACTTTGACCAGAATATTCTCTTTTTGCAGAAGGTTAAGAACAGACCCGGCCTCTTTAAAAGTAAGCTTGAGCTCTTCCAGGAGTTTTTTTACTGTTGGAGGCTTGAGACCTGCCTTTTTATAAATATCTACAATCTTTTGTTTTAGTTTTTCCTGATCCTTGGCCAGAGAAACCTTGTGCCCTGGCAGTCTTAGAGTCTCCTGTTCACTGACAATTTTTTTCTGTCTGATCAAGCGCTCCACGAGGAAATGGAACAGCCTGTCGGATAAATTTTTTCCCCACTGGGAGGCCAGTTCGCCCCGGGATATACCCTGACGCAGAGGATTTGCACGATGAAACTCCTGTACAAAATTTAATAAATCCTCCTCCAGGCCCTTGACTATTCTTCCCCCCACATAAATGCGCTTTTCTTTATCCACTAAAAACACTTCCTGGCGCCCGCCCATGACTTGCAGGGCCTTTTCCAAATCCTTGCTTTCCATATCAGTCAGAATGCGCAAACAGGCAAAACTCAAGCCCTCTATTCCAGCCCGATCAAGTTGAACAGCCAAAAGCTCCTGCCCCTCACTTGCAGCCAATTTTTCCAGGACCCTTATTTCTTCTGAACGGCGCTTAACCTTCCCAGCCAAAGGATTGATAATCCTGGCCCCTGCAATTGTCCTTAGGGGAGAAAACGAGCGCAGCACACACCTATCCCCGTAAACTCCGCACATGGGGCGCTCAAAGCGCACCTGGCAAATACACTTTTCCCCCGGCTCCACCTTATCCCTATCCAACAGATAGATCCTGGCCATGACTTCCTTGGCCCCATGATGAAAATGTACTTCTGTCCTGTGCTTCAAAGGTCTGGTTGCGGAAGGGAGATAAATTAACTCCAGGTCCCAAACTTTGCTTGGAAATAAGGTATGAGCATGGGCCAGAACAAAACCCCTCTCCAACTCATCAACTTCCAGGCTGTGCAAGTTGACTGCCGTTCGCATCCCGGCCAGACTCTCCTGCCTCTGCTCTCCATGCACCTGGATGGATTTTACACGGGACTGCAACATTTCAGGATAGACCATGATCTCATCGCCCACTTTGAGCTTGCCCGAAATAGTAGTCCCGGTAATAACCGTACCATGGCCGCGCATGGTAAATACCCGGTCAATGGGCAGGCGAAAAAGATCTGATCTCCTCTTTGGCTTAAAGGAATTGGCCAGGTCTTTTATAGCTGCGGTAAGTTGTTCAAGCCCTGCGCCTGTATGGGCAGAGACAGGAATCACCTTTGCGTCCTTTAAAAAAGTATTCTTTAAAAACTCGGAAACATCTTCTTTGACCAGCTCCAGCCACTCTTCATCGACCATGTCCACTTTGGTCAAAGCCACTATTCCTGTTTCAATGCCGAGTAATGTACATATCTCTAAATGCTCTCTTGTCTGGGGCATCATCCCTTCATCAGCAGCGATAACCAGAAGAACAAAATCAATACCAGCCGCACCAGAAACCATATTCTTCACAAAGCGCTCATGACCGGGCACATCAATAATCCCTAAACGCAGGTCTTTATCCAGATCCATAAAGGCAAAACCAAGCTCAATGGTAATCCCTCGCTTTTTCTCTTCAGATAACCGGTCACAATCAATACCAGTCAAGGCCTTGATCAAGGTTGTTTTGCCATGATCAATATGGCCAGCAGTGCCCATGATAACTGGCATATTTTCTCCTCTATTTTTTAATTATGATTTTTTGAAACTTAAAAGAGGTTTAGGATCAACCAACTCGCCCAGAACGGATAAACCAAAATGGAGGTGAGGTCCAGTTGCCCGGCCGGTTTTCCCGGCCAAACCAATTACCTGTGCCCTGGCCACCACCTGACCTTTTTTTACCTTGATTTTATTTAGATGCATATAAATGGAATAGACTCCCAGGCCATGATCAATAATTACAGTCTTACCGCCAAAGTAAAAATCACCGGTCAGGGCCACATGCCCGGAATTAAATGCCCTGACAGGAGAATTTAGTCCGGCACGTAGATCTATGCCCCGATGGGAGGAACGAGGTTGATTGTTCAGGAATCTGCGCAAACCAAATGTTGATAAAATGCGGCTCCTGACAGGCCAAACAAAAGGAAGTTTTAAATACTTGGTTGGCGTAATTTTTTGTAACGTACCGTTTATTAATTCCTTTTCGGCAAATATGCGGCTCAAGGCCTTTTTATCAGGAGTAACCATCTTTTTGGGCAGACGTAGATGCTGGACGGGGAAATCCTTTCTACGCACAAAAATCCACTTTTCCAGTTTACCGCCATTGCCAGTATCCACCAAAAGTAAATTTTTGCCGCTACACTTTAAGCCAGCTCCCAAAAGAACCTGCTGTTTTTTATATCTCGTAGGCAAAAAAAAGCTCTTTTTAAGCCAGGTTATTTTTATACTCTGAACGTCTTTATTGACTCTGATCTCGGCCCAAAAAGGGCTGCCCTGATCCACTACACCCGGGACCTTAACCTCTAAGGCATGAGCGTAAGACAAATAAAGTGAGCCGTAAATAATAAGCAGCAAATAAACCAAAGCTTTCATCCTGTATCTCCACCCATTGCGTTCATTGTTTTTCTACGGTAATTTAAATAAATAATATGTATTCAGCAATAACAAAAACTTCAAACAACTCAGGCAAGATATATTCTTCAAGATTCAATGACCAGGCGTACTGGACATAGTCATTGATCTGAACAAAATTATACAACATAACCATCTAAAATAATTAAACATTTAACATTAAAAATTCAACATTATTATGAACCCGACGAATTTAAACAAAATCACCTCTTTCCTGGTTATGGACATTCTGGAAAAGGCTCATGCTCTGGAAAAGGAAGGTAAAGAAATTATCCATCTGGAGGTGGGCGAGCCTGATTTTGCCACTCCTGCGTGCATAAAAGAGGCAGCCAACCTGGCCTTAAAAAACGACCAGACTCATTACACGCACAGCCAGGGGATCATTGAGCTGCGCGAGGCCATATGCAGGTCCTACCAGGAAAAATATCAGGTTTCTTTAGACCCGGAGCAGATTTTTGTTACCCAGGGGACCTCGCCAGGCATGCTGCTGGTCTTTTCTCTGCTCCTAAATGAAGGCGATAAGGTAATCATTTCTGATCCTGCTTATGCCTGCTATCCCAACTTTATTCATTTTTCAGGCGCAAGCACAGTGCGCGTGCCCATCAGAGAAGAAGATGGTTTTCAATTAAAAGCCGAAATCCTGGCAGATTATGTGGACAGCCAGGTCAAAGCCATAGTTATTAATTCCCCATCTAACCCTACGGGCACTCTGCTTTCCGCGCAAAATTTGCAGGACATAGCAGCCTTTTGCCGGGAAAAGGGGCTCTGGATTATCTCTGATGAAATCTACCACGGCCTGGTCTATGCCGGCCAGGAGCACTCTGCCCTGGAATATACAGACCAGTGTTTCGTGCTCAATGGCTTTTCAAAACTATACGCCATGACCGGTTGGAGGCTGGGTTATATAATTGCCCCACATGAATACATTGTGCCGCTGCGCAAGCTGTGTCAGAACTTCTTTATTTCCGCCAATTCCATGGCCCAATGGGCAGGGATTGCGGCCTTGAACAAGGCAGGTGAAGATGTGGAAAAGATGCGCCAGACATTTGATAAACGGAGAAAGTTTATGCTCGGTGCCTTGCGAAGCTTAGGCTTTAAAATAATTTGCGAACCGTCTGGTGCTTTTTATATCCTGGTTAATGCCCGGCACCTAGCCCAAAAATTCGGCGGAAGTTCATTAAAACTGGCCCTGGATATCCTGTATAAAGCCGGAGTGGGAGTCACCCCCGGCATTGATTTTGGCCCCGGAGCTGAAGGCTACTTGCGCTTTTCCTATGCCAATTCCATGGAAAACATAGCCAAAGCCATGGACAAATTAGGTGAATATCTACGCAGGTTTTAACGAACCATGTCAGAACCTATCCTCTGGCCTGAACTTTCAGGCATAAATCTCATTGAAGCTGCTGCCGGCACAGGCAAAACCTACACCATTGAAAGTCTTTTTTTGCGCCTCATCCTGGAAAAGGACCTGCGTGTAGATCAGATTCTGGTCATCACCTATACAGTAGCTGCTACCGAAGAGCTAAGAGACCGAGTGCGCTCCCGCTTAAGCCAGGCCTTGCACATGTTCATCCAAAACAGCCCCCCGGAAGACACTCTCCTCAAAAAACTATTCGCGGAACACCAGGGAAACAGAGAAAAGACCATTCAAAAACTCACCAGTGCCGTGCATGATTTTGACCTGGCTGCTATTTATACTATCCACGGCTTTTGTCAGCGGGTGCTAACAGACTTTTCCTTTGTAAGTAATGCCTTGTTCCAGGCCAAAATCATTACTGATGAAGATCCCTTAATCCAGGAAATAGTCTATGATTTCTGGCGGCAAAATATTCTGGGGCTTTCCCCCGTCTATCTTCATTTTTTACAAAATCCGGGCAAGGGATTAAAACCCATTACCCCGCACAGTTTATGTGCCCTGGCAAAGCAGTCCCTAAATCACCCAAACCTGAAAATTGTTCCTGATGAACCTGCTCCTGATCTTGAGTCCATTGAACAGGAATATGTGCAGGTCTTCAGTGAACTAAAGAGGCTCTGGGATGAAAGAGAAGAGAACATCAGAGACCTTTTTCTAAACACCAAAGCCCTGCCCAAAAATATCTATCGCCCTGACAAATTGACAGATTACCTGGACAAATTGAGTGCTTTCCTGCACAAAAAGTGGCCGGACGCTCAGCTCCCGGATAAATTTCACCTCTTTACCACCTCGCATATCACTGCCAAGACCAAAAAAAAACATGAGCCTCCACAAGACATTTTTTTTGATTCTTGTGACCGCCTAAAAGATATAAATGAAAAGCTTATAAAAAATTATACCCTGGCCAGGCGCAGCCTGAAACAAAAATTTCTGCGCTTTGTCTTTCAAGAACTTGAAAGCAGAAAAGCCAAAAAAAATGTCCTGGGTTTTGGAGATCTTCTAACACATGTGCACGCGGCTTTGAGCGGACCGGCAGGCCTCAGGCTAACTTCCTGTCTGCGCCAAAAATACCGGGCCGTGCTTATTGATGAATTCCAGGATACTGACCCCCTGCAATACGCTATCTTTTCCACGCTTTTTAACTGCCCGGGACATATCCTGTTTCTCATTGGCGACCCTAAACAGGCCATTTACAGTTTTCGCGGAGCCGATGTCTTTGCCTATCTCAAGGCACGAGAGAAGTGTACGCATACCTACACCTTGGATACCAACTGGCGCTCAGAGCCCGGCCTTGTTCAGGCCATAAACACTGTTTTTAAAAGACACAAAAACCCTTTTGCTGATGCGCGAATCAAATACACGGAAGTAAAACCTGCTCCCAAAAAACATGAAAAATTCACCGAAGAAAAATACAACGCCAATCTAGTTGTTTATCTCGCCTCCCCCAAAGACCTGGACCAGACAAAAGAAGAGTTGGCAGCGAGCAACCTTGAGCCGGTTCTGGCCCGGCACACAGCTTGTGAAATACTGCGGCTTCTTTTGGCCGGCCAAAAAAATAAAGCCCTTATCGGGCAAAAACCGATCCAGCCCGAAGATATTGCGATTCTTGTTCGTACCCACCACCAGGCCCAGACTGTTTTAGAAGAACTTAAAAGACTGCACATCCCCTGTGTTATCTACAATACTGGCAATATCTTTACCACAGATGAGGCCAGAGAAATCTATCTCCTGCTAAGAGCCATCTCCAATTGGACCAATGACAACTATATCCTCACTGCTTTGGCCACGCCTTTTTTGGGCCTGACAAGTGCGGACCTAAAAAAACTCGAACAAGATAGCGAACAGTGGGAAGCATGGGTGCAAAAATTTTATACACTGCATCAAAAATGGCAAAACAAAGGAATAATTGCCGCCTTGAATCACCTTATGTTGAGCGAAAACACCAGGCAGAGAGTTCTGAGCCTGTCACTGGGGGAAAGGAAGCTGACCAACTATATGCAGCTTATAGAACTTTTGCACCAGTACGAGCGCGAGAATTCTGTCAGAATGGCTGGCCTTCTGATGTGGCTTAGGAATATGATGCAGAATAATAGCGGTAGCGACAGGGAGGAGCACCCTTTAAGACTGGAAAGCGACAGGCAGGCCATTAAAATTATTACTATTCACAAAAGCAAGGGGCTGGAATTTCCCATTGTTTTCTGCCCCTTTTTACATGCCGGTTCCAGAATAAAAGACGAACAGATATTTTATCATGGTGATGATGCTCACCTCGTCCTGGACCTGGGCTCAAAAGAATTAAAAACCAAAAAGCCTGTAGCGGAAAAAGAAATTTTAGGAGAAAATTTGCGCCTCATGTATGTTGCCCTGACCCGGGCCAGGCACAGATGTTATCTTGCCTGGGGTAAAGTTAAGGGTGCAGACACCTCTGCCCCGGCCTATATTTTCCATCTACCTCAAGCTGACGACAGCCATTCTGTCCTGAGCCAGGCAGAAGAGCGTTTTAAAAAATTAAATTTCGAGGACATAAAAAAAGACTTGGAAGAATTAGCCCATGCAAGCCAGGGCTGTATAGAGATTGCATCCCTGGGCGAGCATGAACTTGCCCCCCGCTGCCGCTATTCCGGATTTGAGGATGAAGCTGAAGAATTGTCCGCCCTTGATTTCACCCGCCACCTGGATAAAACCTGGTCCATCACCAGCTTTACCTCTCTGACCAAATCCATTTATGTCCAAAAAACAGAGTTTGATGAACCCTTTTCCCCTGGCTTTTTGCCCCAAGTAGTCACACCAGACGAAAAAAATATCTTTACCCTGGAACCCGGCCCAAAAACAGGCAACCTGCTTCATGAACTCCTTGAGCAACTGGATTTTAAACACCCGAAAGACATCAAAGATGTAATCCCTGGGCAACTTGATAAATTTGGTTTTGCCAGAGAATGGGAAAAGGTCATACTGGATTTAATGCAGCGGGTGGCCACACTGCAGCTAAAGCCTGACCTGAATTTAAAAGATGTTGGCTTAAATGAACGGATAACGGAGATGGAATTTTATCTCCCATTAAAGGGACTTGAGGCCGAAACCTTGCAGCAGCTCTATAAGCAATGGGCATTCAGTTTTCCCCATGACTTTTTTCAGTCTGTTAAAGACCTTGATTTTCAGGCCACGCATGGATTTCTAAAAGGTTATATCGACCTGGTCTTTACCCATGAGAATAAGTTTTATCTTTTAGACTGGAAATCAAATTTCCTGGGCGCTGAATTAGAAGACTATGCCCCAAAAAACCTGGCCCGAGTGATAAAAAAGCACTATTATTTTCTCCAGTATCATCTGTACACTGTAGCCCTAATTAAACATCTTAAATTCCGCATGCCAGGCTTTACTTATGACCAATTTGGCGGAATATTTTATGTATTCTTACGCGGAATAGCGGAAGCGAATGAAAATTCTCCCGGATACGGGGTGTTTTTTGATAGACCGGAAGAACAATTTATTGCCGTGTTAAGTGAATTTTTCCAGGTATCACGAAGTTAATCCTATCCCATTCGAACTTTATCCAATAACTTACAAACTCAACTTTTGGGGCCAGCTAACATGTGGTTTTCAGGATTGTTTTCTGAAATACACTAGATGTATTCAACTCTTTGTTAGCATTGAAGAAATCAAGCCTAAAAACCTGAAAAGAAACCACAACAGTTGAATCTCTACCTATGGCCAGGATACAATCTGACCTCCTGTCATGTTGAGCGCAGCGATGCATCTCAACCCAATGAGATTCTTCGGGCGTCGCCCTCAGAATGACGTATGATTAAGTGGCTGAAGGTCAACCAGAGTTAATGTCTTTGTCATTCGGTAATTAGACAATTTGGATTTGTTTCGAACTTTTTAAAGCCCTGCGAGGGCTTCAAATTAAATATCTCAACTTTCTGACACGATTAACATCCTCAAATTACTACACAATTGAAGAGTGCATTTTCTGAAATGCATTACAAACGGGTTGGGTAACACATCTTGGCGAAGATTGCGGAAGTGCTGTGCATAGGGAGGTTATTCCATCGAACTTTCGACACCCATCAAAATAACAGAAAAGGCATTAAATAATATTCTATTGACTAACCCCATTATGCACAGCCCGCAAGCAAGCCTTAGATGTGTCCAAGTCTTTGTTAGCATTGAAGAAAATGCGCTCGCAAATTAACTCAGAAGTTGAGTTAAATATCCCCATTTTCCTCTATTTTTTTATCCTCATAGGGAGCAAGTTTTCGCCTATACCATTCCAGCTTGGCGTGTTCCATGGCAGAGGAACACATGCTTAGATTGCTGTAGCTTTGTCCTATACGGTCAATGACCAAACTGGCCAATTTGTAGATACAATAGTTTAACTCTCCTTCATTTTGCACCTCTAAAGCCAATTTTTCTAATAAATCATCAAAAACCTTTCGCCGTTCTTTTTTAATGTATGGCAAGTCTAATTCCTCCTTTTTTTAGAATCCCTTATACCCAGCAACACCCTATACGGACCCGGTGTTCCCGGAGGAACAAAGGCAACCCTGTCACCATCTTTCAGCGTAGTCTGAAAAGAACTTACCCCTCCGTTGATAAACACCGCCTCCACATCATTATCACTCAGACCTAGCCTGGTCATTAAATCACCTGCTGTTTCCTGCTCCTTTATCTCTAGGCTCACATTGCAGCAGTCCAGGTTTCTTTCCCTTAATTTCTTTTGCAAAAAACCAAAAGCATTAAAGGTTATACAAGGCACGCTCTTCTCCTTCTTCCCTGAATTCTGACCGACGGGTAAGGTCATTCCAGGTAATGTAGTAAACCTACCTAGCCAGTTTACCCGTATCCAAACACATGGTATCGTAACCCATCATAACCAAAGTCCCAAACCCCATGACTAGTTACGTTTACCTTTCTGGACAGACTCAAGGATTTCTAATATTTTTTACAAATTATGACTAAGAAAAACATTGCTTGTCTGTTGATTCACGGGTTTGGAGGTTCACCTTTTGAGCTACAAGACTTAGCCAGCACCTTGTCTCAAGCCGGCTATTTTACCAGGCTTCCCCTCCTTCCCGGGCATGGCCAAGACTTGAATGCTTTTCATCAAACGGGCTTTAATGACTGGGTTATTTTCGTAGAACAGGAATATTTAAGATTAAAAAAGGAGTTCTCCCAGGTCTTTGTAATTGGCTTTTCCATGGGAGGAAGTCTTGGGCTCTATCTGGCCCAAAAATATGAGTTGCCAGGCCTGGTCAGCATTGCAGCTCCAGTATTTTTATATCGCATTTTCCCCTTTAAGGCTCCGGACTGGAAACTCCCACTGGTTCCTATCTTGCGTTATTTTCGCAAATATTGGCCCATTGACCCGGCCAGCCCGCAGTCCCGTCAAATCGCACCCTGGCAAGGATACGAAGGGGCTATGGCCCTCCATCCTTTGACCAGCTTAGTCAAAGGAATAAAAAAAGTCCGCCAGGGACTACCCAAAATTAAATGCCCTCTTCTGGTTTTGCACTCGCCCCAGGATAAAACATGCATAGTCGATAATGCTTGGGAAATCATCACAAAAGTCAATTCGCCAATCCGCAGGCTTGAACTATTGCCTATTGAAGAAAGAATTACCAGCGGCCATCTCTTGCCCACGCACCAGGAAACTAAAGAAAGGGTAAAAGAGATTGTTTTAAATTTCGTTAACTATATCATCCAAGTAAAATCTGAAGCTTAGAGATATAGAAAACTAACATCTCACCGGGTCCAAGACTCATACTTCCACTTCTTTCCCCACAAACAACCTGGCATTGTAGCTGCTGCGAACCAGGGGGCTGCAATACATATATTTAATTCCTATCTCTTCTCCAAAACGGGTAAAAGCGGCAAACCTGTCCGGATGGACATAGCGCTTGACCCGGGGATGGTTGCGGGATGGCTGCATATACTGACCAATGGTCACAATATCACATTTTACGCGGGAAAGATCTGTAATAACGTCCAAAACCTCATCATCCTGCTCGCCAAGCCCAACCATAAGGCCGCTTTTGGTCATTATATCCGGGGCCATTTCCTTACTGCAGGCAAGTATGTTCAGGCTCTGATTATAGTTGGCCTCAGGCCTTATCTCACCATAGAGACGGGGAACAGTCTCTACATTATGATTTAAAATATGCGGACCAGCTTCCAGGACAACCTCCAGGGCCCTTTTTTGACCCTGAAAATCAGGGATCAAGACCTCGATAGTTACAGCCGAGAAATCTTCTTTAAGCCTTCTGATTACCGCTGCAAAATGTGAGGCTCCGCCATCAGCCAGGTCATCCCTGGTCACTGAAGTAATGACCACATGCTTCAACTTGAGTTTGCGAACAGCCTGGGAAATTCTTTGTGGCTCGTCTTTATCCACCGGCAAGGGGCTCCCTTTGTAAATATTGCAAAAACGACAATTACGCGTGCAATTTGGCCCCAAAATCAGGAAAGTAGCCACTTTTTTGGAAAAGCATTCAAAGATATTTGGACACCGTGCTTCCTGGCACACAGTGTTTAGGTGTAAATCACGAACCAGTTTTCTGGTCTGAACAAAATGTTCATCCTGGGGCAGACGAACCTTGAGCCAATCAGGCAGACGCAATGGTTTTTCTGAACTCATGAACAATATCTTCCTTTAGTTTAGACATATCAGGATAAAAATCCCCCCGTTCCCTGTGTATGGAGGTCATTTCGATGCCATTAAGCCCACAGGGGTTGATAAATTCAAATAAACTCAAGTCATTAACGAGATTTAAGGCCACTCCATGGTAACTGACCCATTTACGCACTGCAATGCCCATGGAAGCAATTTTTTTCCCTGCGACAAAAACACCGGCCTTGTTCTCTATCCGCTCTGCTGAAATCTCATACTTCTTTAATACCTGAATAACAACTTCTTCCAACTCGTAAAAAAACCTTTTGATTCCCCCTTTTTTGCGCTCCAGTTTAAAAATGGGGTAAAAAACCAGCTGTCCCGGAAAATGACAGGTAATATTTCCTCCACGAGATGCCTTAACAACCCGGACACCTTTCTGGGCAAGCATGGCCCTGTCAACCAAAAGATTTTCCAGGCCACCGTTACGGCCCAGGGTAATCACCGGATAGTGTTCAAGCAAAAAAAGGGTATTGTTTTCTTCCTTTGCTATAACACGCTCCAGGGTTTCAAGCTGTACCTGCAAGGCCCTGTCATACTCAATCAGGCCAAGATCTATGATGTTCATGGATTAGTTAATAAAATTGATAAGTTAGTAAGTTAGTTGTCAACCTGCGTGAAACTAAGTTGTAAATAGTTTATGGCTAACGCCACTGTCAAATGAATGCCAATAAATAACTAATCCAGAGAGCACATTCTCGAAACATTATGGTTCAAATCTCTCATAATATCACAAGCACAGACCTAAAGAATCACCAGACCAGATTAATCCCGTAAAATTCTATTAAGAGCCTGTGGCCAAACCCCATTTTAACCGCTGATTGAAAGTCTTGGTTTCAATGCATTACAAACGGCTTGGGTAAGCCAACTTGACGAAGCTTGCGGATAAGCAGAGCATCGGGATGAACAGGCTAAATATTTTGGATATTGACCATAACTATCGATAATAAAAAGAATACTTGTTTACCTAAAATATCCCATTATGCTCTGCCCGCAAGCAAGTTTTGAGAACAGGTCCAAGTCTTTGTACCAGCATAAAAGAAACCAAGACTAGAATAAACTATAGAAATTAAGTTGATAAAGAGGTTCGGCCACAGGCTCTTAAAACCACTGAAAAGCTGGTACACTTCATTGCTTTAGATGCTTTTACAGGATTGATTTCTTTCCTTAGCTATTCCTCATAACCTTCAAGATCCATTTTAAGCGAGAGCAATGTCAACATATCTTTTAACGCCACTATACCAACCAACCTATCGCCTTCGACTACCATGAGCCGGCTGTTCCCTGTTGTACTCATAATTGAAAGAGCCTTCAGGACATCGTCTTCAGGACTAATGGTATTCTGCGGCGAACATTTCCACACAAGCTCTCTTACGGTATGCTGGTCCCATTCCTGGCGTGTAATGTCCTTTACCTGCCGGCTAGAGATACACCCTAGTAGCCTTCCGTTTTCAACAACGGGAAACATTTTAAAATAATACTTGTAAAAGAAGTCCTCTACGAGCTCCTTTATGGAGAGCGAGGGCGGTACTGTAATGGGGTTGGGTTCCATGAATCGTCCAACCTTCTCGCCTTTGAAGGCTTGCCGCGTTAGAACCTGCTGATATGAGCCACGCGCTGCATTCTGCAAAAACATGCCGATCATGAACCACCATATTCCGCCGATAAAATTTCCGAGCAATACCTGTAAGACGCCAAAGAAGACCAGCACCATACCGAATCCAATCCCGATCCGGGACGCAATGCGGGTTGCCCATCGGAGATTTCCTTTCCAGCCCCACAGGGCCGAACGGAGCATGCGTCCTCCGTCCAGAGGAAAGGCGGGCAGAAGATTGAAGGCAGCCAGAATCAAGTTTATCACCGCGAGATAACCAACTACGCCTTTAACCGGATCCGGGAACCCGATTCCCCTGCCCACTATCAGAACTCCATAGAAAAAACCGCCCAGCAAGATACTCGAGATAGGACCGGCAACAGCCATCAGAAACTCGACCTTCGCACTCGGAGGTGCTTCCTCCATCTCGGCCACGCCACCGAAAATGAACAAAGTTATTCCTTTCATGGGCAAGCCGTATCTTCTTGCCACGAGAGAATGGCAAAGCTCATGAAAGACTATCGAGGCAAACAGCCCCAGAGCACCAATTGCGCCCATTAACCAATAAGTCGTCTTAGAGAGATCCTTGTAATATTGGGGGAACAGTCCCAGGGCAAGCGACCAGGTAATGAGGATTGCGATGATTATCCAACTAATATCTATCCTCACCGAAAACCCAAAAAGCTTAAAAAGAGTGATTCGTTTCCCAAACATCATATTCCTCCGATTTTTTTCATGGAACAAAATTGATTGTTCACATCGATTAATAACGACCGGACACTGATGACCAGATTTTTAACTCAACTTTCTGACATGATTAACATCCTCAAATTACTACACAATTGAAGAGTGCATTTTCTGAAATGCATTACAAACGGGTTGGGTAACACAACTTGGCGAAGATTGCGGAAGTGCTGTGCATAGGGAGGTTATTCCATCGAACTTTCGAAACCCATCAAAATAACAGAAAAGGCATTAAATAATATTCTATTGACTAACCCCATTATGCACAGCCCGCAAGCAAGCCTTAGATGTGTCCAAGTCTTTGTTAGCATTGAAGAAACTGCGCTCGCAAATTAACTCAGAAGTTGAGTTTTTAAGAATTGAGTAAAAATTCTCCCAAATTGTTGGGTATTGTATTATATAGTATATAGCAAGGTTAAGTTGAATTTTTGCAGAACTTTCCGGCCAAGTGTAACGAAAATTGACTCACCTTACTTGCCTTTGGTTAGTATTTGACGTTAAGCATTACCTTAACTAAAGTCACACAATCTTCATAAATTTGATATCCGAATTACCTGACTACCAAATGACAAAAACATTAACTACGGTCGTGCCTCGATTCTATCTCTACCATAGCAACAAGCTCGAAATCCTGGCCGATAAGCTGGTGGAAAATCTTGGGCGCAGGCCTTTGCCCCCGCTGCAGCAGGAAACCATTATCGTCCAGAGCAAGGCCATGCAGGAGTATATCTCCTTGCTTCTGGCCCGCAAAATCGGCATCTGCGCCCATGTGACATTCCCCTTCCCGGTCCTCTTCACATACAAACTTTTTCGAGACTACTTCCCTTCTCTTCCTGAAGACTATCCCTTTGCCCAGGAAATTCTGTTCTGGAAAATACTGGACATCCTCCCCTCCTTTAAAGAACAGCCGGAAGCCAGGATCTTAAAAGATTATGCCCCATCCAACCTGGAACTGGGACACATCCAGCTAGCAGAAAATCTGGCCTATCTCTTTGACCAATATGTCATCTTCAGGCCGGACATGGTACTTCACTGGGACCAGGGAAAAAGCAACTATTTCAAGAATCAGCAAGAACACGAAGAGTGGCAGGCCAGGTTATGGCAAAATATAAGCCAGGGCCGGGAACAAGAACACAGGGCCGCTTTAAAAGAACGCCTTAAACAGGCCCTTATAGAAAACCCGCAAAAATTGCCGGAGCGAATTTCCATCTTTGGCATATCTTCTTTACCACTCTATTACCTGGATATTTTTTATACCCTGGCCCATTTTTGTCCGGTGCATGTCTATATCCATAACCCGTGTCAGTTTTACTGGGGAGACAACCCCGGACCAAAGGCCAGGACAGCACTCAAAGAAGATTATCAGGTCAATGACTTGCTAGTTTCCTGGGGAAAACTGGGGCGTGATTTCCTGGATAGTTTTTACACCTTTGATTTGCAGATCAATGAATGGGAAGAGTTTATAAGTCATGGCCGGGACACCCTTTTACACTGCATCCAGGACGACATCTTGATTAATGAAAATCCAGGCCCTGATAACCAGCTTCTGCCTCCGGACAAAAGCATTACGATCCGCTCCTGTCACAGTCCTATGCGCGAAGTAGAAGTATTGAAAGACTATATTTACTATATTTTGGAAAACAATCCCGATATCCAACCGGATGACATTCTGGTTATGACCCCCGACCTCGAGCTCTATGCACCCTATATACAGGCCGTATTTGATAAAACAGAAGACCCAAATCAAAAACTTCCCTATACCATTGCTGAAAAAAAACTCGCCCATACCGAAGCAAGCCAGGCCCTTATAGCCATCCTGGAACTGCTCCAATCCAGGTTTGAAGCTTCAAAGGTACTCTCTGTCCTGGAAAAGCCCATAGTTCACAAAAAATTCGGCCTCACAGCTTCAGACCTGGAATTGATTACCCACTGGATCAGGCAGGTGCACATCTTCTGGGGCCTGAATAGCGAACACAAAAAAGACCTCGACCTCCCCCCGCACTATCAAAACACCTGGGAGTTCGGCCTGCACAGACTTTTTCTGGGTCTTGTCCTGCCCGGTGACAATTGGACCCTGTTTTACCGACCGGATAAGGCCGGTCCGCCAATCCTTCCCTACCCGGAAGTAGAAGGAGAAACAGCCCATGCTTTAAGCAGCCTGGCACAATTTATATCCCTTCTGCACGATTTATATACAGAAATAAAAAAACCGCATAACATTCAGCAGTGGGAGAAAATTTTGCTACACATCCTGGATAACTTTCTGGCCCAGGATAGCGAAAGCATGGAGAACGAAGATTTTTCCATACAGGTCTTGAATTTGCGGGAACAGGTCCTTTCCTTATTTTCCAAGGCTGCAAAAACAGCTGACTTTAAGGGCGAAATCAGCCTACCCGGTCTCATCCACATTTTAAAACAACATTTAAGCCCAAAAAACATTGAATACGGCTATTTCAACGGCTCGATCACTTTTTGTTCCATGCTGGCTATGCGTTCTATACCCAAAAAGGTTATCTGCATGCTGGGGTTGAATGACTCTGCCTTTCCCCGTGAGGACAAACGGCCCAATTTTGATCTTATCTTTGCCAGACCCCAAAAAGGAGACCGGTCTATCCGCAATGATGACCGCTATTTATTTTTAGAAGCTCTACTCTCTGCCCGCGAGTATCTCTTTATCTCCTTTGTTGGCCAGAGCCTGGAAGATAATTCTGAAATTCCACCATCCGTCCTGGTCAGTGAACTCCTGGACTACGTGCAGAAATACTATAAGTTTGAGAGGCAGGACGCGCGGGATTGTACTACAGACGAAAGCAAAAACCTGGTGATCAAGGACAGACTTCAGCCTTTCCATCCTTGCTACTTTTCATCTCATCCTGCTAAAAACGATTATTTCAGCTTTTCCGAAGAAAATCTGGCCGCTGCCACTGCCCTGACTCAGCCCAAAAATAAACACCGATTTTTTACATCATATGTTCCGGACGAGGAGAACCCTACCCGGATCGACCTTCATGAGCTTATCCGGTTCTGGAAACATCCGGTTAAATTTTTGGCCCGGCAAAGACTCGGCCAGCACCTGGAAATTGATGATGGCTTAAATACGGATACAGAACCAATCTTTGAATTAAATGGTCTGGACAAGTACAACCTGGCCCAGAAAGTCATTGCCAGGCTTCTTGAAGACGAGAAAAAAACAGTGCAGGACCTCTGGCCGGTGTTGGCCGCCAGAGGAATTTTCCCTCAAAAAAAACAAGGAAAACTCGTCCGGGATAACTTTTTTCAAGAGCTGAAGTTTTTTCTTTATCAGCTCAAAAGGATCTTAGCCGATAATCCCAGGTTAGCCCCGCGATTCTTAAGCCTAACTCTCGACAACGTCTCTTTAAGCGGCAAAGTTACATCTTTGCACTCCAAAGGGCTTGTCTTTTACCGCTATGCATCCCTCAAAGCCAGAGATTTGCTATCAGCCTGGACAGAGCATCTCTTCCTGAGCCTGTCTCTTGAAGACTACCCTGGGCAGTGCCTGGTTATGGGCAGGGACAAGAGCCTGACTTTCGGCCAGGTGAAAGAGCCGGAAAATGTACTTAAAGGACTTGTTGACTTTTATAAGACCGGCCAAAGCCAACCATTAAAATTTATCCCGGAAATATCTTTTCAACTGGCTCAAGAGATTTTGATAAAAGAGAAACCTGAAGAAGAAGCTTTGGCCTCTGCCAAACGCAAGGCCCTGGGCAATAAATACCATGCGGGGGAGTTCAGTAATGATGAGTACTACCGGCTTTTTTTCCGGGAAGAAGAACTGTTTGATAAAGAATTCGTAGAGACAAGTCTCAAGGTCTTCGGGCCGATATTATCGGCAAAGGGATAGAGGTCGGGGCCGAAACAATTTCGGAGTAAATACGCCTACCCGCTGAACTGGCGAAGCAGAGCATCGGGGCGACAATTAAATATCTTGCGAAATTTGCCATAATTATCGATAATATTGAAAACTTGGGATATTTTTTTCTGCTAACTACTCCAATCCAAAAATATTTTTCACTACTCGTCATTCTGAGGGAGCGAAACGACCGAAGAATCTCCAACGTTGCGAACCAGATTCTTCGCTTCGCTCAGAATGACGTAATTAGAGGGGCGCATTCGCTAGCTGCACCTACCACTCAAATGTGGGAAAATTGTGAAATAATATGATAAAATTTTAGCATAAAAGAGTCTGTGGCCAAACCCCATTTTAACCGCTGATTGAAAGTCTTGGTTTCTGAAATGCATTACAAACGGCTTGGGTAACCCAATCTTAACGAAGCTTGCGGGAAAACAGAGCATCGGGATGAATGGGCTAAATATTTTGCGATATTGACCATAACTATCGATAATAAAAAGAATATTTGTTACCTAAAATTTCCCATTATGCTCTGTCCGCAAGCAAGTTTTAGTTGGGTCCAAGTCTTTGTACCAGCATGAAAGAAATCAAGACTAGAATAAACCATGGAAATTAAGTTTATAAAAAGGGTTGGCTACAAGCTCAAAAAGGTAATCCGGGCTCATCTAACAGAAAATAATAAGGCTCATGTGGGAGAAAATTTGGTGGCGGTGCAGACTGCGAATGCACCCTAAAAAGCTCTACCAGCTTCGACCTTGACCTCTTTTTAGTGGAATTGGCTTTCCATTTTCATCTACCATTCCGCGTTCCCGCGGAGAATTAATAATAGATTCAACTTCAGCAGGAGACAAATATTGAGCCTTGTATCTGGCACGGTTCATAGATAACTGTGATGTAAAAGCTCGCAAGTGGTTTCTGGAGCCTTTAGCAAGATTTTGATAAACTATTTTGATATCAGTATTGTCTGTTTGCTTGAGAAGGTCCTGTAAATCTTTAATATCAAGGTCTTCAATAGTTGCCCCGACCTTGAGCGCATCAATTAAAGACTTGCTGCCTTGTTTTATCAGTGTGTTATATAGCTCCTGAATCTCAGGCGAGGTGAAAAGACCTACGGTCGCAAGAGCAGGGTCAGCCAGGCCATACTTGTCTAGCAAGGACTTAATTGCATCCATATGGCGCTGTTCACTGAAAGCAATCTGAGTGAAAATACGCAGGTTCCAGTGTTCAGACATATTCTTATAAACATCACGAGCCAACTTTTCTTCCTCACGCATTTTAATTAGACCTGCTTTTTCCTCCTTACTAAGTTTCTGGTAGGGTAAGTCGTCAACAATTGTTGACAAACCTAGCTCTCCACCACGCATTCCACCAGCACCATGCATTCTTGCATCAGTAATTATCGGAGGGAACAAAAGACAGATGGAAAAAGCAAGTCCTGTGATTAAGATAAAAAGTTTAGTTGTTTTCACGACATATCCTCCTTTCATTTTTTTATGTTCCCTTAATCTTATGTCTGATAGTTCTGAGAACCTATTCTTCTATTGGCATCTGGAGCTTACTTACATTTACAACAAACATAAACAATCTGTTTTAGTCCTAAATTGTACGATTTTTTTTCAATTTAAGAATGTTATGTTAGGTCACTACGTCTTGGATACTGCCTTGAGCCAAATTTCTTTTCGCCCTAAAACCACTATCTTCTTTTTTGCCCTGGTCACTGCAGTATAGACCAGTTCCCTGGTCAAAAGAGGTATATCCTTGGGAGGCAGGATCAAAATTACGGTTTCAAACTCTGACCCCTGACTCTTGTGCACGGTCATGGCAAAGGCTGTTTGAGCGCCAACAATACGTACCGGGCTTATGGCCCTTAAATGCGCACCACTCTCATCTTGAAAATAGACTTTTGTCTCTTGCCCTATTTTCCAGGTCAAACCAATATCTCCATTAAACAACCTAAGTCCATAGTCATTTTGGGTGATCATTACCGGCCGGCGATCATACCAGCGGGCCATCGGCTTTAACCAGCCCTTGGCTTCAAAAATCTTTTCCGCCAGAAAATTCAGACCTTCCACTCCCCACATGCCGTTTTTTAAAGGACACAGTATTCTGGCCCGGTTAAAATGTGCAAAGCCTTCTTCCGGTTCACTACTCTGGAGATACGAATGAAAACACTTCTCTAAAATTTTTGGCAAAACCTGATTGAGTTTCTGCTCATCCTCAACTTCTATCCACTGCCACTGGGTGCTGTCCTGAAAGTAAAGTTCACAGGTCTGCCCTGAACGTATGGCACGGCTAATCCGGGCAATATGGGACTCATCTCCAAAGCGAAAATTCTGACGGAGCTCAATCAAGCAGTCTCCTAAAAAACTCCTGTCATGCCCGTTTGACTTAAGCCTAACATGGTCTATCCGATTATAGTCATCTTTAAATTCACTGGAAAAAGAATTTATCTCGCCCAGTGCGCAAATATCACCCATTACTGCCCCAGCCCCAACAGGAGACAACTGGTCTTTATCCCCCAGTAAAATCAGACGTGCCTCGTCCCTCAAGGCTTGAACCAATTTGGTCATCAGGGGCAAATCTACCATGGAGACCTCGTCCACTACCAAAACATCTACAGGAAGAGGGTTATCTCTATTGTGTCTGAAATAGGGTGAAAACCTTTTATAACCCAGAAGGCGATGGATAGTTTGGGCTTCATCCGGCAGGGCCTGCTTTAGGTTTTGAGCCAAACCCAGGTTTTGTTTTAACTCACTTAAGGCCTGGCTAAGCCTCTGCGCTGCCTTGCCTGTTGGCGCACACACGGCCACTTTTAAACCCGGGCCATATTGCTCGGCAAGCACGGCTAAAATCTTGACCACAGTAGTTGTTTTCCCTGTTCCGGGTCCCCCTGTGATCACACAAAGGCTTTTATACACAGAAATAAAACATGCCAGCCTCTGCCAATCAATATCTGAAGTTGGTGGGAAATACCTGTCCAGGCTCTGTTTTAACCTGTTAAAATCAATATGCGGAGATTTTCCCTGCCCCCGTCGTTCCAGGGCACTGAACAACTCCTGCTCATAAGAAAAATATCTTTGCCAGTACAAAAGAGTGTCATTAAGAATGAGAGGTTTAAACTGCCCGCTTTCACCAACAACATCCCAATCTTTAAGTTTCTCAAGCCAGGTATTTAGTTCAGGCGCTCGTAGTCCCTCCATAGGTCCTGCAAAAGCAGGGACCCGCAGCTCAAAATCTGGGAAAAACTCCCCCAACATATATAATGACTGGCCCGCAATCCTGGAGAGATCCAGACAAACATGGCCTTGTTCCAATGCCTTATTGACCATAACAGCGGCCAAGGCCAGATGAAGATCATCTTTACCTGTTAAATCCAGTAAAAACCCGGCTAGCTGAAGATCAATGGGCCTAAACAAGCCTGTCTCTTTGAGAATATTTATACTTTCAAGTTCCTGGCCAAGCATGGGTTCGTAATCCGTAGTTAGTTTAGAGAGCTAGTTGAGAGGTTAATTGGTTGAGTAGTCGCGTAAAAAATAAGTGTACTCAACTTTCTGACATGATTAACATCCTCAAATTACTACACAATTGAAGAGTGCATTTTCTGAAATGCATTACAAACGGGTTGGGTAACACATCTTGGCGAAGATTGCGGAAGTGCTGTGCATAGGGAGGTTATTCCATCGAAACCCATCATAACAACAGAAAAGGCATTAAATTAATATTCTATTGACTAACCCCATTATGCACAGCCCGCAAGCAAGCCTTTTACCCCGTTGAATCCAGCGAAGCTGGGCTGGCTTTGCCAGTATTCAACCGGGGCAGATGTGTCCAAGTCTTTGTTAGCATTGAAGAAAATGCGCTCACAAATTAACTCAGAAAATAGAGTAAGTATACCTAATACCAATCACCCACCAAGCTTTTCACCCAAAATATAGGCATTCAAGGCGTTATTATAGCTATCCATAATTGAGTCATAAACCTTGATCTTTTTCCAGCGCAAGTACTGATAATACTCATCTTCAATCCCATTACACAACACTACATTGATATCTTCCTTTAGGATCAGGGCACACAACTCTTCTGCTGAAGCATGAGGCATGACGATTGTCTTTTGGTTTTTAATCTTCTTGTGTTCATCCAGTTCAACAATAATCACTTCTGTAGCCAGGTCAAAACGTGGAGCAATATCGTGCTCAAATATGGGCATTAAAATCTTGTCCATGCTTTTAATCCAAATTATATTTTTTCATTTTTCGCCACAAAGTACTTCTGCCCCAGCCCAGCCTTTTGGCCGCCAAAGCCTTCTTCCCTCCAGCTTCAACCAGGGCCTTCAAGATCATCTCCTTTTCCATGTCAGACCAGGTCTTTGGTTTTGCTTCTGTGCCAGAGTCCGTACCAGAATCCACTAACGAAGGGTGGTTTAAGTTGTTAAGCGGACTAAGAGCCGGTTCACTGGATGTGCGCAAGTATGCAGGCAGGTGCTCAAGGCCTATCTGATTGCCATCACAAATAGCCAAAGCATATTCTACAATATTTCTAAGCTCACGCACATTACCCGGATAGGTATAATTTAACAGAACATTTAAAGCCTGGGGTGAAAATGTATGCACATCTTTTTTAAGTTCTTCACTAAACTGATTCAGAAAATGGTACAAAAGAAGGCGGACATCATCACCTCGTTCCCTGAGCGGAGGCAGATGAACCCTGATCACATTCAATCTGAACAGCAGATCCTGCCTGAATGTCCCAAGTCTTACCATCTCCTCCAAATTTCTATGGGTAGCCGCAATAACCCGCACGTTAACCTGCACGCCCTTGGTACTGCCCAAGGGATAAATGACCTTATCATCTAAAAAGGTTAACAGTTTGACCTGCAGAGAAAGGGGTAAATCTCCTATTTCGGTCAGGAACAAAGTCCCGTTATTGGCCAGCTTGAACCACCCAGGCTTATCCTGGGTAGCTCCGGTAAACGCCCCTTTCTTATGTCCGAAGAGTTCGGATTCTAACAATGTTTCAGGCAGGGCCCCACAATTAACCTTAATAAAAGGCCCCTTGGCCCGAGGCGAATGCTGATGAATGGCTTCTGCCAAAAGGTCCTTTCCAGTACCGGTCTCACCGGTGATAAGCACAGAGGAATCTGTCTGGCCAATTACAGGGACAAGACTGAAAACCTTCTGCATTTCCGGACAGTTACCCAGGATATTACCCAAAAATTCAGTACGTATCTCCTGCCTTCCTGCTCGCTTGATGGTCCTTAAATCTTCTACGACTTCAATATAACCTTGAGTTTCACCAGAGGCATCCACAAGACGGGCCAAAGTATGCCTGGTTTCGATTTTCTGACGATTATGGTCAATGATATTCCCTTCGAAAACAAGGCTTTCCCGTTCATTTTCCAATTGAGCCAAAGGACAGCCAATCATACACTGATTACCACGCAAAAAATGTGCACATTTTTTACCCAAAACCTGTGAACGTTCAAAGCCTGTCAGGCCTTCCATGGCCGAATTAATATACACAACACGCCTCTCTCTGGATAAGAGAACGACGCCTATGGGCAAATTATCCATCAAATGGACAAAACTTATTTTTTGGGGAAATACCCCGTGCACCCAAGCGTTTGTTGAATTTATTATGCTCATCGAACTTATTACCCCGCCCCGCCATAAGGGGGGGGTCGAGTTTACTGGGTTGAAATATCAGATAAGGTTAATCGATAAAAATAGATTTAACCCTCTGGGCCTCCTACTCGTCCGTCTCGATTGACTCGCCCAACCTTTTAGCCTTTGGCTCTCTATAAAAAACTATTCCCTGAGATGCTATCAGGGCTATTTTGTTTCCCGGAAACTGAAACCTCTTGCCTATTCTTCTACTCTCAAAAGCGTCATCCAGTTGAAAAAGATTGTCCCCTAAAACTTGACCAGGCCCCAGCTGGTCCAGAATCTTTTTATAAAGTCTATATCTCAAAGCTTTATGCATCCCGGCTAACTCTGCATTTGAAACTATAATCTCCCGTCCATTAGCCTCAACCTTTATCTTATCTAATTGCTCATTCCAAAAGCCCCGATCAATCCTTCCCATCTCCCAAAGCCGGGCGATTGTTTGAAAAATATTTTTGTTTTCCTGCCTAAGTAAAGGTATAATTTTTAAACGGACTCTGTTGCGTAAAAAAGTCATGTCCCGGTTAGACTTGTCCTCGACATACTCCTGGTCCAACTCTCTTAAAAACTCAAGTAACTTTGTCTTTGGAGTAAGAAGAAGTGGCCTTAGAACTTTGCTCTCTGGATCAAAGGCTTTCATACCAGAAAGTCCTGGCCATCCTGCCCCCCGCATAAGACGCATAAGTACATCTTCGGCCAAATCATCCAACTGATGGGCGGTGAGGATAAAGTCTGCTTCAAGTTTCCGGGCTAACCCTTGCAAAAACCTGTAGCGTATCTTTCGGCCTCCTTCCTCAATACCCAACCCCATTTTTTGAGCATAGACTCCAACAAGACTTCGCCCAATGTATATTGGAATCCCCAATTTCTGACAGGTTATTTTGGCCACTTGTTCGTCATCCCTGGCTTCAGCTCTCAAACCATGATTTAAGTGAGCAGCAATTAAGTTATATTTTAGTCTTGATCTTAAAAAATGCATGACTCTAAGCAGGGCCATGGAATCAGGGCCAGCAGAAAAGGCCACTAAAAGAGTCTTCTTGTGGAGGTCTATCTTCAGCTTGTGCTGAATAAAATTTTGAATATTCAAGCAAAAATGAGCCCATTTAGGGGGCAAATCCTGTAGGCGATTATACTTCATGGATTTATTTTATTTGGTTTAAATAACTTTCTAACTTAATTTTTAACATCCAAAACTAAATAGTTAAAGGTTATTTTTTATTAGTTAGTCGTCGCTTCCTAAATAGCTAATAATCTTAATCGAGCGTATTTTTATACATAAAAATCAACTATTGGGTAATGTTTAAGTCTATATAAAGAAAGATTTAAAGAAAACAAAAAAGAGGAAATATTACCAAAAAGGTAGAGGATATACTGAAAAAACATACCAACAAGCAAAATAAAAGCAAGCGTTGACAAGTGCGATTAGAAGCAGCGGACAAACTACTCTCCGGCGACTACCAGTTTCTCTAAACCGGAGAAGGCTAGCGTCTGCCGATTTTTCTGTTCTTTGAGCACACCAAATTTAGGTACAAAGATTGTTCAAGTGGCTCTTTTGTTATTTGTTATCAGATGCTCCCCACTCAACCAATACCCTACTCACCAACTCAACCAAAGTGCAGCTATCAGATGAACACTTGTTATCTCACGCCCATTCGTCGCGCTACTAGTGTAAGGGGCGATTAAAACAGAATAGCTATCGAATCCATTTCGTCGTTGTAAACAGCAGGAAGGACATATTTCGACCAAGCAAAGCAGACTATACTATCGAACAAAAAAAATGGTGGCCTGAATCTATACGTACCTATTGGCCTATTTGAAATTCAACTGTAATTTTTTTTTGCATCTTCAATAAATAACCTAAAATATTTAACTTAATCTGTCGCCAAACCTACCTAGTATAAGGCATATCAAAGTCAAAATCAAAAGCTTACCTTTATCAAAACCTATAAAAGATAAGGATTTAAAAAAAAACAATATATAATTTTTATAGTTATTCTTCATTTGGCTCAACGTAATCTATGTGGTTTGCGATAGACTCTAACTAATGGGTTCTAATGACTTGAAAAAAATATTTTATGTCGAGAGGTTATCTAGCTCAAAAAGAGTCGATTTAACTCTAAAAGAAATAAAGTTTTTAAAAAAATGCTGAAAAAAACATCTTATTTTTTTGAAAATCTTTTAACTTGTTTTTTAGAATATCTTTACAAAGGCATTTTAGTTGAGTAAAGTAAGCTAAAAAAATATTAGGAGGACAATATAGATGAGTTTTGTTTTAAAGGAAGAACAGGTGGAAAATCTAGAAAAAATTTTAAACAAAATTATTGATGATGGAGGAGCGACCTATGCCCTATTAACCGATACCGGAGGAAACTTACTTTGTAAGGTAGGTGAGAACTCAATTGACGGAACTTCCTTGGCTGTCCTATCTGCAGCTAATTATGCCGCGACAAAAGAAATTGCGTCGCTGATTGGGGAAAAAGAATTTTCCCTTCTATTTCATCGGGGACAAACAGAAAATATTCATTTTACAAGAGTAGCTCCGGATATTCTCTTGATTGTCTTATTTAAACCATATTTGTCATTGGGTTTATTAAGGTTGAAAGTAAATAGTGTAAAAAAAGAAATCAAAGATATTTTAAAGGCTTAACGATGGCAATTATAAATCTACGGGAAGGCATTATACAAGTAAAAATTGTATACTATGGACCAGGTAGAAGTGGAAAAACAACAAACCTGATATACACATATAACAAATTAAAAGAGAGAATAAAGAATAAGTTGTCTAGCAAGTTAATTACAATCAACACAAAAGGAGAAAGGACATTATTTTTTGATTTCTTTCCAATTGGACTGGGAAAGATAAAAGGACTAGATTTAAAGTTACAACTGTATACTACTCCAGGTCAGATTATTTATAATTCTACTCGCAAGTTAGTTTTAAAAGGTGTTGACGGGATAGTGTTTGTTGCAGATTCGCTTTCATCTAGAAGAGAAGCTAATATCGAATCATTTAAAAATTTACAAGAGAATTTATCTTACTATAATCTTTCTTTATCTGATGTTGCGATGGTTTTTCAATGGAATAAAAGAGACTTGGCTGAAGAAGGAATTCCCATATTAGATATAGAGGTGCTTGAGAAAGACTTAAATTCAGAACTAAATCTTCCCTCGTTTCCTGCAAGTGCCTTACATGGAGATAACGTTTTTAAAACATTAAATATTGCAGCCAAAATAACAGTTAAGTCTGTAATTCGCAAACTATTGGGGTCTAATGGGGACGAGAAAATGGCCATTGGAGGATAAAATGCAAAAAATTGAGATTGAAGACATTTCTTTGGAAGAATGGGAAAAGGAAATAAATGAAGGACTTTCTTTTTTAGAAAAAATTGTAGAGGATGAGGATACACCTGAAGCCGAGTACGAAAATACAGATGATCTGAACTCGCAATTAAAGAGATTATTCCATGAAATGGAAAAAAGTTCTGGTCCTGAAATATTAGAAAAAATAAATAAGCTTGTAGCACAAGATGATGAAACAAAGATTTTTTTAAATATATTGCAAAATTTAGTTAAAGCTACTTTAAAAATTGATCCGATAAAAAAACTGGGCGTTCAAATGACAGACTATTTATCACTTTTCTTAGAAAGCTCAAATATAAGTGAGAAAAAAAAAGTAGTCGATGAAATCTATAAAAAGTATTTAGATTTAACACCCAAATCCAAACATAACGTAACGATTAAAAATGATAGTCATCAGATAATTATCAACAAGATTACTCAAGTTTTAGAAAGCAAACTACATGAAATAAACATAAAGATCGAAGAAAATCAGCGTACTTTACATCAACTGGCTTTAGGAAGCTTTAATCAAGGCAAAAATACAGAATCAGAATTAGTTGAAGGGGCAGACGAAATTTCTGGCGAGTTTTATGTCTGTAAAGTAGGCGACAATAAGTTTGCTTTGCCTAAAGAAAGCGTATTGAATATTTATAAAATATCTCCCAAAAAAGCAAAAAAATTGGCCCAAAAATCAATAATTCGCTTTAGCCAGCTAGGTAGCTTATTTTCTTCGATAACTAAAGGACTAAAAAAAGAACTAATTGAAAAAAATAAAAAAGAATTAAGCAAGTTGTTTTTGCATGTTTTAGATCCCTTATTCGCTACTACTGATAGTAACCATACCTATAATAAAGCAGTTCTTCTTAAATTACCGGATAAAGACAAACTAGGAGTAATTTTTGTAGATAGTGTTTATTCAGACAAACCAATACGGGGTGAAATTATAGGAAACTCTGTTGATACATTGGATGGAGAATATCAACTTTTTGACATTGGAAAAGCATGGGAAAAAAATCGATTAAAAGGAGAAATAATATAATATGCTTAGAGGAAAAATAGAGTCAGTTTCTATAGCAAGCATAATTCAGTTGTGCAACCAAGACAAAAAAAATGGGATTCTACAAATTTCGAAAAAAGAAAACAAAATAGGAGAAATTTATTTTAAGAATGGAGAAATAATTGCTGCTCGTATTGGGGAATTAAAAAGCATTGAAGCGTTTAAAAAAATTTTTAATTTAAAAGAAGGAGATTTTGTTTTCCTAATAAAAAATTTTGATATAAAACCTGAAATAGAAGTTAGCTGCGAGTTTTTACTACTTGAAGCAATGAGTAAACAAGATGAAGAAAAAAAGATTAAAGAAAATCTTTTTTACAAACTTAATGAAAAATATGATGTTAAAGAGATTCATTTAGTACCCGATAATTACGATTTAATATCCAGTTTAAGCACAATTGGAGATGAACTGGAGTCAGGAAATCTAGCCTGCGCATGGCTTCAGGATGATGACGAAATAAAAATGATTGTAAAAAAGACAAACGAAAAAGACTTTATTGAGTTTGACTTTAAAAATCAAACAATAATAGAAGATACCTTTTACGAGATAAAAAAGTTGTTAAAGGAGGTGTAAATGATTCTGCCGCGCTTCAGAACGTATCATGAAAATTTAAACTTATATTATCTAAATCTAGAAAGTTACATGGAATTTTTGAAAATTGAACTTTTTAATGGATATATTCAAATTATTTCTGAAAATAACAAATATTTTATTTTTCTCACAATGGGAGAAGTGCTTAATTGCTTCCAAATAAGTAATAACAAAGCAAATCCAATACAAATTTATAGCATTTTTAAAAATATAAACAACAACAATTTTCTTAATACTTATTCGTTAACAGACGAACAGCTAAATTTTTTTGTCAAGGTATTCTTCTCTGAAGCATTGTACGAAAACTTAACTACAGAATTTATTAATGTTAACAATCTACTGGACAAATTAAAAAAAGAAAATCACACCGGATGGCTAAAAACAGATATTAAAAAGAAAATAAAAGGATCAAGCTATGTTTATTTTAACAAAGGGAGAATAATTGGCACATCTACATCATGGAATAAGTGGAAATTTAATGATACTGAAAAAGCATTAAATGAAATAATCAATAATATTGAGAATGGTGTATTTTATGTCTATAAAATTAAAAATTTGAAAACAAGTCACAATGATGAGGAATTATTCAAGAACATTATAAACTTCTTTGAAGAATACATGTCATCTTTAGAAGAAAATATTGGTACAAATAAATTTTCTGTTTTGTGGAGAGAAAAGGCACTAAAAAAAGCAGATAAATATAAATTTCTAGACCCATTTGCTGATGAATTTGAATATAGTTCCGGGAAAATCAGGGTTTGGAATGGAGTTGAAATCAACGAATTGACAGGCGGACTAAAAGAATTGTGCTTGGACATAAATAAAGATTATGACTTTAGCAAAACAAAGAACGATAAAATCAAAAAGATAGCTTCTAAGTATCAACATATTATAGATAAAATGAATTTAAAAGAACTGGTAACATATTGAAACAAGCGGATTAACTATGAAAAAAATCCTAAAAGATATCGTTAAAATAGAACAGGTTAAGGCTGCTTGGATTATTAACAAAAAAACTTATTTAGAAAAGTTTGAAATACCTATCGATTTAAATACAAAAGATAAAGTTCGAAAAGAGTTAAAAAAGTTAATAGAGAAATATTACAATTACAAATCGGTCGGAGGTATTTTTGATAACGACTATTTAATTTGTCAAAATTATAAAGGTTACTGGATAATAGTATGGGCAAATAAAAATAATCCATTCTCATATTTAAAAATGGAAATCGATATTTTAGTACAGGAAAAAATATCAAAAAAAAGTTTTGATTTTGTTAGAAAAATAAAATTATGGTAAGCATCTAAATTCATAAACAATAATGAGGTTCATATGAGAAAAGATTACGGTAGAGATGAGCTAGAAAAAAATATTGTCCTTCTTCCAAGGGAAGTTAATATCAGTCTAAACGGAAAAGAATGGATGGTTATTGCATTAAGCCAAAGGTTTAAGTCAATTAATGATATTTTAAAAAACATCAATTTCGACATAACTGAGCTAACAGAAATTCTAAAGTCCTTAGAAAAAAGGGGGGTTATAAAAATAAGCTCAAAAGAAGCCGAAATAAGTGAAGGTTCTAAAAAATTGCCTACCCTATTTTGGAAGGCATTACAAACCGAGCTGTCTACTATAATTGGCCCTATAGCAAGTACACTTATCGAGGAAGAATTAGAAGAAATAAACGAAAATAAGGGAACTTTTACTTATCAAAAAGCAGCTGGTTTCATTGAAAAAATTTCCCTAGAGATTGATAACGCATCACAAAGAATGGTATTTCAGAAGAAGATGCTCGAAGTTCTAAAAAGATTGTAACAAGGAGGAGGATTAATCACATGAGCTTAAAAATTAAATTTGTTATAATTTTCCTTTTAATTTCATTGCTTCCTTTGATTATTGCAGGAGGAGCCGGTTATTATCATATTAATGAGATTAGTAAGTTATCTATTTCGCAGACTAGTAAAAGTCTAAAAGAAATGGCAGAGTTATTAGTAGAACAAAAATCTAATGATGTATCTAAAAATGTAGAGTTTTTAGTTAGGCGCTTCATGCAAGAAAATGACGACAACATCGAGATTGAAGAATTACAATATGACCCTGACTTTAGCTCATTAACTATTCAGACAATAGGTAAAACCGGGTATACATATTTAATTTTTCACGACAACGATAATTTTACAGTTTTTTTACATCCAAACCCAAAGTATATTGGCAATGATATAAAATCAATACCAAACAGTATTGACTTTATTAGAACAATTAAAAACGTTAAATTAAAGCAAAAATCTGAAAAAGGATATTTCAAAATATTTAATAACGGTAAAGAAGAAAATATTTTCATGGTTATTACGCCAGTCCCGAACACATCATTTTTTGTTGTAGCTCAAATTTCAACAAAAGAAGTTGAAGAGCCTGTAAGAAATCTCAATAAAACATTTCTGGATAAGCAAAAAGATTTTTTAATTCAATATAATATTGGAGGAATTGCAACCGGTATGATTGTATTCTTAGTTGCGATTTTATTTGCTATAAGATTAGTCCGACCTATTGTTCACCTAACCGAGGTTGCAGAAAAGATTAGCTTAGGTGACCTAAAAGCACCAATTGAAATTACATCGACTGATGAAATCGGAGACTTAGCTGATGCTTTAAGAAGAATGCAAGCAAGCTTACGAAAAGCTGTTCAGAGATTACAAAGACGAAGAAAAGGTATCTAAGAGGGAATAAATATGTATAAATTATTCAAATTGTTTGTTGCAAGCTTTATCACATTCTTCTTTTTATCTACAATTGGATTTTCTCAAAGTATCGATTTGCTAAAAATTAACGATCCTGGCTTTGCCAAATTAGGAAAGTATAAAAAGCCTCCTGTGTTTTTTTCTCATGATACTCATGTTGATGAATATAAAATAAAGTGCCCAACTTGTCATCATATATACAAAAATAGAAAAAATGTTTGGACACCTGATCAAGAAGTACATGAATGTTCTCAATGCCATGGAAGTAGTAAAGCTGAACTTATTAATGCATATCATATGAAGTGCTGGGGTTGTCATAAAAGATTAAAGGAGGAATACTCTAAAGCAGACGTTCCAACATCAGATTGTAAGAGATGTCATATCCCCAAAAAAAATTTAAAAAGTGAAATGAAGAGAATTAAAGACAAAATGCTTAATAAAGATTTAAAACTTTTTGAAGTTATTAACAAATTAGAGGTAAAAGGTTTTTATAAATAACTTATACGAAGACAACTAATGGTATGAGGTTTATCAATGGACAACAAAATTAATCTTCAAAACTTGGAAGAAGCCGCTTTTAATGCTATAGATGAAATATTCTCTGAAGAAGAAAAAAAAGACGACAATGTTGTACGTCTAGAAGAAAAAATTTTAGCTCTGGACTGGGAATTTTCTGAAAACGATTTTTTTGAGCTACGTGAAATTTTAAATTCATTAAAACAAACATATACCGACGATATAAATAGAACACTACTAACTATGATGGATAATATAGCAAAATTTGTAATGACTGCTAAAGAAAAATCTCCATCAAATTCTCTTGTCGTATTAGCTCAAATTGCAAAAGGATTTAAGGAAATAAATTTTAACAATTTAAATGCAACCCAAAAAAAGGAAAAGCTAGGCAAAATATATAAGTTTTTTACACAATTTAAAAATGATATAATTGCAAAAGCAAAAGAAGAAAATAAAGCAAGCATTCAAGGTAAAGCATATAAAAAAGAAATAACAGAAAATAAATTAGAAAACAAAAAAGAACTCTTTGACTATTCACAAGAAACAGCATTAGCATTTGATAAAAACATCTTTAAAGACTACATGAAAAAGTTGGAGAAAAACATTAATGATATTAATAAAAAAATATCAGATTTAGAATTTAACAGAGAAATTTTTTCTCGTCTTGAGAATTTAGAAGAAAAGATCGATACAATACTATCATTTATACACAAACTTAATAACAACAATTCATTTGCAACAGATATTAAAACAAACATTGAAGAAGAATATGATGAAAACGACATTGATAAAATTGACTATGAGGCCCAAATTACAACTGATGATGAGGATGATAATCGTATTGGAGAAGAGTTAATAAAAGACACAGAAAATGATGGCAGTGAATTCAAGGAGGACGATATCATTCCATACGTATACGTTTTTCACTTAGACGATAAACTTGTAGCTTTTCCTTATGAAGCTGTTTTAAATATCTACTCCATTTCAAATGAGAAAGCAAAAAAATTACTGAGTCTAGAGCAATTTAAATTAAAAAATCTTAAAGGATTTATGAAAAAATTAAAGAAAAATATGCGAGGTAGTTTGCGCAGAAAAAAGGAAAAGGAACTTAAGGAGCTTGTAGTTTTTTCTAAAAATATAAGCTTAGCTACTGAAAACACTCACTATTCCAATGCGTTACTTGTCGAGTGCGGTGATAAATACAATATCTTTTTTGTAGGCAAAGAGTTGAGCTCAAAAGCTTATTTACCGATCAGCATAGAACAAAAAGACGAAAATGACATTATGGGGCATGTTGTAATTGAAGGAACAAAAAAAGCTTTTTTAATAAATCCCTGCCAGTAGAGTAAGGTGTAGAAATGAAAACTAATAATGTTTTAGACCAAACCTTATTCTCTTTAAAATTAAAAGAAGCAGAGATTTATTCTCAACATGGCTTACTGGATGAGGCTAAAACGATCTATTCCTCTTTACTGGCTGAGATAGAACAAATGCCCGCCACTAAAGAAGTTGAAATTCAAAAAAAATATCTAATAGAAGTTTATAATAAACTAAACATAAAAGACAATAAAGATCATTTTGGTCAAAATAAAAATGTAAACGACAAATTTACCGTAGATGAAATTTACGAAAAGGCTTTAGCTTTTAAGGATTTAGGTCTATTTAAAGAAGCTTTAAATGAGTATAAAAACATTTTAAATGAAAATTTCAACTTTGAAGATGTAGTCAATGGAATTATAGATTGTTACAAATCTCAGGGCCAAAGAGTAAAGGCCATAAACTTTCTAGAACAAATACTAAATAAAAATAACTTTACTTTACAACAAAAGGATTTCATAAAATATAGATTATCAAAACTATACGAAGAATCAGGATCCTATGCAAAATCTTTATTCTTCCTTCAGGACATCACAAACAAATCTAACTTTAAAGATTTAAACATCAAGATAAAATCAATTTCATTAAGAGCCAAAGGCGGAACAAAATTTGATTATCTTTTACAACAAAATATAATCACAAAAGCCAAACTACAAGAAGCTTATTCTTTTTCAAAAAGAGAAAACAAGAGTATTGAATACGTATTGCTAAAAAAATTCGGAGTTTTAAAAAATGATTTAGCAGAGTCATTATCTCTATATTATGGTTGTCCTTTTTATTCTTTTGATCATAATATTTCTATTCCATCCGAGTTATTTAAAAATTTAAAATATGATTACCTGAAGCACAACCATTGGCTTCCTATTAAAAAAAATGACAATCAGATTACAATTGTTATTGATAACCCTTATGACTTATTACGTGAAGACTTAATCAAAAAATTATATCCCAATAACGAAATCAACTTTTTAGTTGCCATCAAAGAAGATATTGAAAATTTTATAGATTTTTACTTTAAGCAAAACAATCAAAAAAATGAATATATAAAAAAAATAATAGATGAGTTAAACTTAGAATTTGAAGAAAAGAATGAAGAAATTATTGCAAATGAAACCACGGTCCAGGATAGCAAAGTTGTACATTTTGTTAATCAAATGATAATTGATGCATGGCAAAGAAATGCATCTGATATTCATATTGAGCCTTCTCCTTCAAACAATATTACAAATATAAGATTTCGTATCGATGGCGTTTGTCAGCCTTATGTTCAAATCCCAAATTCCTTTTCCAGGATTGTGATTTCAAGAATAAAAATCATGGCCAACCTAGATATTGCCGAAAAAAGATTGCCCTTGGATGGAAAAATTAAATTTAAACAAAGTGACAAAAAGCAACTTGAGCTTCGTGTGGCCACCTTGCCCACTTCAGGAAAGTATGAAGATGTTGTTATGCGTCTACTCCAAAGTGGAAAGCCTTTAAAACTTCACGAACTAGGGATGTCTGAGGAAAATTTGATTAAATTTAGAGAGATAATATCTCAACCGTACGGTTTAATTCTAGTTGTTGGACCAACTGGCTCTGGCAAAACTACTACTTTGCATTCTGCGCTAGGATACATCAACACTCCCGAAAGAAAAATTTGGACCGCGGAGGACCCTATTGAAATCAGTCAAGAAGGACTACGTCAGGTTGAAATAAACTCAAAAATAGGTTTAACTTTTGCCAAAGTATTACGCTCTTTTCTAAGAGCTGATCCTGACGTAATTATGATCGGGGAAATGCGTGATGAGGAGACAGCATCTACTGGAGTGGAAGCCTCTTTAACAGGACATTTAGTATTATCAACTTTGCATACCAATAGTGCTCCTGAAACTGTATCGCGGCTTTTAGAAATGGATATAGATCCTCATAATTTTGCTGATTCCCTCTTAGGGGTCTTGTCACAGAGATTAGGAAGAAGGCTGTGCGAGGAATGCAAGGAAGCATATCATCCGGATGAAAAGGAGTTTGAAGAAATTGTTAATGAATATGGCAAAGAATACTTTGATCGTCTAGAAATTAAACATACTAAAGAGTTAATTTTATATCGCCCCAAAGGATGTCCGGTTTGTGCTGGCACCGGATACAAAGGAAGGATAGGTTTTCATGAGTTACTCGTTAATAATGACGACATTAAAAACTTAATCAAAAAAAAAGCCCCTGCCGAGGAAATTAGAACCAAAGCCATAGCCGATGGTATGACCACCCTGAAGCAGGACGGCATTGCTAAAATTTTTCTAGGGTATACCGATATGAAAGAAGTAAGGCGTGTGTGTATGAAATAGATCAAGATAACTAGATATTTTATTAAAGTTCAATTTTTAGATATTTGAATCGCCTAATAATTAGCCCAACATAAAATTTTTCATAATGCTCTTCAAAATCACAGGTGCCAACAAAAGATGCAAAACTCTCTTGGGTTAAATTTAATGCCCTGAGACTTGAGTGCATCCGGGTCCCTAATCATTATCAATTAAGGATGGTCGTCGTTGCCGAGGGCTTTGGTACCCACCAGCGGATAAAATTATGGGTAATACCGGCCGGGGCCGCCTCAACTCCCTGAAAACAGCGGTGGACAATTGGGAGTGACATAGGGACATACAAGAAACAATATGGCTGGTCGCGATGCAAAATCTCTTGTAAGCGATCATAAATTGCCTTTCTCTTTTCCTGATCAAATGTCCTGCGTCCCTTTTCCAAAAGCTCATCCACTTCTTTGTTTTTGTAACCAATAAAGTTTAAACCTCCAGAAGCTGTACGCGAAGAATGCCAGACATCATAAATATCCGGATCCTGAACAATATTCCAACCTAGAATCAAGGCCTCAAAACGCCTTTTGTGCACGAACTCTTGAATAAAAGTAGCCCACTCCACAGTCCTGATTTTAACCTTGATCCCTACCTGTTTGAGCCGTTGCTGAATAATTGTTGCAGCTTTAACCCGCAAGTCATTACCCTGATTGGTCAAAATAGTGAAAGAAAAGGGCCGGCCATTTTTATCAATAATTCCATCCCCATCATGGTCAGTCCATCCCTCTTCAGCCAACATTTTTCTGGCTAAAGCCTGATCAAAAACATAGTCTTTTATTTTATCATTATAGACCCATGTCCCGGGTTTATACGGCCCAATCGTAGGCACGCCCTGGCCCAGAAGAACACCTTTAACAATCTCTTCTTTATTTATGGCGTGGGCCAAAGCCTGTCGGACCTTCACATCTTTGAAAAGCGGATGCTCCAGGTTATAACCAAGATAAGTGTAACTAAAAGATAGATACTTGTATTTCTTGAAATTATTTTCCCAGAACCGCCCCTTGGTCTGAAACAAAAACTGCTGAGGAGTAAGGCCCATCATATCCAGGTTTAGAGCTTTAAGTTCTAAAAGCATTGTCGCGCTATCCGGAATTATCCTATAAACAACCTCATCTAAATAGGGACGGCCTTCAAAATAATCCTCATTGGCCTTTAAAACCAACTTGCGTCCGGGTTCCCACGCAGCCAACCTAAAAGGTCCTGCCCCCATAGGCTCACGACTATATCTGGTTTTTAATAAATCTTCCTTTTCCAGAATATGTTTGGGCAAAATAGAATTGGCCCATGTGACCAGAGAACGGGCAAAAGGCTTGTCATAAACCACTTCAAAGGCATATTTATCTATCAACCTAAATTCTTTTATGGCTTTATAGTCTTCAGCATAGGCTGTAGGAGTTTTTGGATCAATCATTAAACGGTAGGTAAAGTAGACGTCTTCGGCAGTCAGCTCATAACCATCAAACCATTTAATACCGGGCCGGAGTTTAAAGTAAAGTTTTTTACCTTGTTCAAGTACCTTAAACTCCTGAGCTGCCCATGGTTTAAGTTGGATATTTTTATCATATTTCAAAGGGGCTACATAAATTAGATCAGCAACCTCATGAGAGGCACTATCCGTGGCCAAGGGTGGAATAAGATTGCTTGGTTCACCACTTATACCCAAAATAATTCTGCCTCCAAATTCTGGAGTTACCGGAATATGCTTCTGCTCTTTTTTGGGGAGGTAAACTTTATTATTTTCTTCGTCTCGGTCCATTTTGCTTTCAGAACATCCAAGCACCAAAAAAATAAAGCAAAAAACGACTAAAAAAAAATTTTTTAACATACAGCCTTCCTTAACCTACTAATTTTATTAACAAGAATAATTTATTTGAGCAAGCAACAAAAATCAAATTCCCTCTTGCAAAATCCAAAAACTTTGATTAAATGGGTATGTTGTTCTTTTTGCGGTGTTGCACCTAAAAACTAATACCAACTTATAATTTTGCCTTAAAGAGAAAAAAAATCAATAAAGGCAACGCATTAGAGAAGTTCGATAGATCAAACTGGATTCAATCGAAAAAATTAAAGATTTTTAGGGAGCTTTGAAAGAGATGCTTAGTAATGAAGAAAAGAAAGTCAAAGAAATTCTTCAAAACTTTGTCAAAGAAAATATTCCTGAGTATATTTTAGAAATATCGGAAGAGTTGATTGCCCAAAACGGAGTACAAAAAGTCACTTTAAAAAAAAGGGACCAGTATTGGGATATTGAGGGTCATGTCCAGGGTGACGATTTTCAGATGTACAATTCTGAAATAGGCCTGAACCTGGAAGGAGAATCTGTAAACTTCTATTGTAATTGTCCAGAATCATTTTCCGGGATATGCAAACATATTGGAGCTACTGTCCTAAAATTTTTATCTTCTTTAAGCGAAGACAGCCAGGACGCAATCCCCAAAGCCCGCACTGATTGGCGGCATAATTTCCATCATTTTTTTGCCACTGAACTCGAACCTGAACCTGGTCAACACTACTTAGTCTATCGATTCTTCCCGGAATACGGAAGACTCCAAGTAGAATTTTTTCGAGCCAGGCAAAATAAGTCAGGATTGTCTACCGTCCTTAACCCAATTACTTTAGAACAAATAATACGTAACCCTAATTGGTGTGAAGTCTCTCCCTCTCTTCCCAAAGTTGCCGAACAAATTGGGCAATATCTGGACTATTATGGTCATCGCGTTGAAATTCCCTATGGACTCTTAACCTGGTTTTTCTGGACCATTCGTGATGAATACTATCTCTTTTTTGAGGAGACAGAACAACCTGTTCGCGTTCTCAGCACCCCTATGCGCTTACAGCTGAGACCTACTCTTTCCGAAGATGGTTTAAGTTTTGAAATCATGCTTGGCCGGGAAGGAAAACTCCCTTTCTCTATAACCGGAGAAAAAGTCTTTTTCTATGGTCAGCTACCATTATGGGTTTACTGGAAACATTGTTTTTATCCCGTCCAGACAGGTCTTCCCCCAAGCCTGATCCAGGAGTTGGCAGTAGAGCCACCAATAGTCCCTCACAGTGAAATTTCTGAATTTCTGGACCGGGTCTGGACTAAAATCCACGCCTCAGACCTCTTTGGTCAGGAAGAATTCCTCGAACGCATGTCGCCTATCTTTGTTCAGGCCAAATACAATCCTAAATTGTTCCTGGATGAAGAAGGAAGTCTTTTAACTTTACAAATTCAAAACATATATGAAACAGAACACGGCGAAATTACTTTAAGCGGCCCTGACCAAGACCTGCAAACCGGCAGTTACCAATTCGAAGGTAAATCCTTTCTTATTCGCCGTGACCAGGCCAAAGAAGGCGAGCTGTTATCTAAACTAGTGGATATAGGTTTCCAAGCCCGAAGCAACTCCATGTGGTTTTTAGAGCCTGAAGAGGCCATTAACTTTCTCCTTGACCACTATCCACAACTTATCAAGGAGTACCGCGTCTTTGGAGAACAAAACCTGACCAGATATAAAGTGCGTCTCTCTCCGCCCAATGTAGTGGCCAAAGTAGAGACCAAAGAAGAAGACAAATGGTTCAACCTGGACATCGTGGTTGAATATGAGGACATCCAAGTCCCCATCGAAAAAATCTGGAAAGCATGGACCCAGGGCAAACGTTATGTCCAATTAAAGGATGGTTCTTATACCAGTTTGCCCGAATCCTGGCTGAAAAAACTGGGGCACAAACTCCAGGCCATGGGTTTTGATCCTGAAAAGCCGCCCAAGAAAAAATTCCATAATCATGAAGCACCTATCCTGGATAAAATCATTGAGGACATCGATGATGTTCAGGCTGATAGCTTCTGGACAGAACTCAGGGAAAAAATCCATTCATTTACCGAGATCAAACAAGTCTCCCCACCTAAAGGCCTTAACGCGACTCTTCGCCCCTATCAATTACAAGGTCTTAGCTACTTAAATTTTCTCAGGGAATACAAGTTCGGCGGGATCCTGGCAGACGAGATGGGCTTAGGTAAAACCATCCAAACCCTGTCTTTCCTCCAATATATGAAAGAAAAAGGGCTCAAGGGTCCCAATCTAATTATTGTTCCTACCTCGGTTCTACCCAACTGGGAGCGGGAAGCCCAAAAATTCGTTCCGGACATGAAAAGGCTGGTCATCTATGGAGCGCGGCGAGAAAATATGTTCAAAAAGATCAAGGATTCAGAGTTGGTTATGACTACCTATGCTCTTCTTCGCCGCGATCTGGATGAGTTAATCAAGCATGAATACAATTCCATTATCCTGGATGAAGCTCAAAACATCAAGAATCCCAACACTATCACTGCCCGATCCGTGCGTAAGTTAGAAGCCAAATTCCGTCTCTGTCTATCTGGAACACCTATTGAAAATAATCTGCTGGAACTATGGTCTCTTTTTGAATTCTTAATGCCGGGCTTTTTGGGTTCACAACACGCCTTTCAAAAAGGATTTGTCAAACCTATCAAAGACGGCGATCAGGAAACTCTGGAATATTTACGGGCCAGGGTCAAACCATTTATCTTGCGCCGAACCAAATCCGAAGTGGCCAAAGATCTGCCTCCCAAGGTGGAAAATGTCTACTACAGCGCTCTGCTTGACGAACAAATGGAACTTTATGCCGCTCTGGCCAAAAAACTCAAAGAACAGGTCATGCAAAGAGTGGACGAAAAAGGCATTGCTGGCAGTCAAATGTCTATTCTCGATGCCTTACTTAAACTTAGACAGATCTGCTGTCATCCAAGATTGCTCAAATTGGATATGCCAGGAGTGAACACCAATATTCCATCAGGTAAATTCGAGGCCTTTAAAGATCTGGTCACCAATATCATTGAAGACGGACATAAAGTTCTGGTCTTTTCCCAATTCGTTCAGATGCTGCACATAATCCGCTCATGGCTGAATATGAATAAAATCCCCTTTGCTTATCTGGACGGCTCGAGCAAGGATCGCTTCGAACAAGTAGATAGGTTCAATAATAACCCAAATATACCTATTTTCCTCATTTCACTAAAAGCTGGTGGTACCGGGCTTAACCTGACTTCAGCCGATTATGTTATCCACTACGATCCATGGTGGAACCCTGCTGTAGAAAACCAGGCCACAGACCGCACACACCGCATTGGCCAGACTAAGCAAGTATTTGCCTACAAGATGATCTGTGAAAATACAGTGGAAGAAAAGATCCTCAAACTGCAAGAACAAAAAAGAGGTGTAGCCGAAGCAATAATTCCCGGCCAGAGTGCCTGGAAGTCACTAACCAGAGACGATTTAGAAATGCTTTTTGAAGTATAAATGGTAGATGTGAAGTTGGGAGGAATGGGTGGATGAGTAAATGGGTGGTCATTAACCCAATAAGCACATTCACCCATTAGCCCCTTTAACCAGATTAAAACGGAGCGTCATCCATGCCCCCGGCTTCAGAAGGAAATGCCGGGCCTAGTTCTTCTTCTACATTATTTTCTTTAGCTTTCTCTTGAACTGGATCAGGGGCAGTAGCATATGTTTCGCCCTGCTGTCCTTTTGGATCTAAAGCCTGTACTCTGGAAGCCACAATTTCTGTGGTATATTTGTCCTGTCCTTGCTGATCCTGCCATTTTCTGGTCTGCAAACGACCCTCCACAAAAACCAACCTGCCTTTAGTCAAATAGTTGGCACAAAATTCAGCTTGCTTATTAAAAACAACAATCCTGTGCCATTCAGTACGCTCTACTCTATTTCCTTCCCTGTCCGTATACCCCTCATCCGTTGCCATGGAAAAGTTAACCACCGGCATTCCACTAGCTGTATAAGCAAGTCGAGGATCCTGGCCAAGTCGGCCAATCAAAAACACTTTATTCAAGCTCGCAGCCATTTATCCCCCCATTTAAAGGTTATAAGTTTGAAGAGTAGAGTTTAGAGTTAATTTTTAGGTTATTCTAAACTGGAAAACTTTGAACCAAATTCCTTTTCTTGTCCTGAACCAAAGCTGAATTCAAACTCTAAACTCTATTTTTATTACAACTGTCTGATTTCTTTTTCCAATTGATCCAGTTCATCTTCCAAAGAATACGACAGTTTATTGGCTATCTGAGGTTGCCAGTCAGCTAGAGCCTCCTCTAATTGTTTTTTGATGGATAAAATCTTGTTCAGACGCGGGCTCAAAGTATCTATCATTTTTTTATCCAGGTCTTCAAAACGAACCCTATCATGCAAAGTATCAACTAGTTCTAATACTCCTCTAACTCTCGCGATTCCTGACAGTTTTTCTTGTCCAAAGGCTATCTTATAAAGTCCTGGCCAGGCCTCTTCCACTTCTTTTTCGCTAAAGGTATAAGCCATAACCCGAATTTGCAATACTCGACCCATATTTACTCTCTTTCTTCCCATTCACTTTGGATACGAGCGACAACATCCTTAATCTGTCCCAATTGCTCTCTGGGACAGACACCAATCAGAGGCTTGCCCGCATCCACACTTTCACCCGGCTTAAAATAAAGAGCATAGATAATACCTTCCGGGCCCTGATATGGGATAATTGTTTCTCTTTTCATTCTGGACAAAATCAGGATCTCATCTCCTTCTTTAACATTGACCGCCTGGCACCCCTTCGACTTTATCTTTCTATCAACTTCAGACACAAAATAATACTTTCCTTTTTCCGGGGCCAAAAACAAGGATAAGGCTTTTTGTAAAATAATGTCTATGACTTCTTGCTTGGTTAGAAAATGTCTGATCTTTAAAAGCGGGGTACCTGCCTGTACAAATTGCCCATCTCTTAAGCCGCAAAATTCAACCACCTCGCCTTTTTCCGGCGCATAAAGGGGCTTTTTATTTCCTTCACGTACTAAATAAGCCAGTAAGGTCCCTGGCTTTTCGTTCCATGTTCCTGAAACCCCTTTTACCTTTGTCCCCACATCTTTGAGCACAAACTCGATGTTCCCCGAATGAGGAGAATATATAGTAATTTCTCTATAAGGGGCCTTTTTAATATCTTCTAATAGTGTCTTTATATTAAGCAATGAATCTTGCTCCTTCTAATTCAAGCTGTTAACTTGTAAGACATAATTTAATGGCATCCACGAACCATTACTTCCACGTCGCCAAATCATAGCAGGAACTTAGCCTAGCCGATAATAAAGATTTCTTCCACCCATAGTTACCAGGGCCTGAAATAAGTTATTCCTTACCTCGCGGCGATCCCAGATGCCTTGAATGTGTCCACGGGATAAGGCCCGATAGGCCCGGTGATAGTCCGGGGGGATATCTAATCCTGTTGTCTCTTTAATTACACCCGGACCGGCAAACCCTATATTGGCCGAACGTACTGCAAATTGATAAGGTGAACAACCTAAGAAGCTGGCTACCGGTCCGGCATAAGAGTTGGTATCATAAAGGACCACATACAGTCCACCGGCCTCCAGATATCTACGCACAGCCATGGTACATCTGGGCATCTGGATTACTCCGTTTGTTCCCTCCTGGATTCTAATTCCCGCTGTTCCATGTACATAAGCCAGGAAAGGCATGTGTTTTAGCCTCGCCCGTTCCACAGCCCGGATAAATTTCTCTCCTTCAGCAGCTCCCACACTACCCCCACGGAACTTAGCCATAAGCAGGGCCACAACCACCTTGAGGCCTTTTATAGATGCCTCGAAAGTCATGCATCCGCTTTTATGCCCGGTCATTTTTTTGGCCTGCTCCAGCTTGTGCTCAAATCCTTCATAATCTAAAGGATTCGTAGCTTCTATTTCCTCATTAAACTCGTGAATAGAACGGGGATCAAAGACATTGTATAAGTACCATTCATACTCCATGGGAAAGTGATGGCCGCAATAACTGCACACACCTGCAAAGTCACCAAATAGATCCGGAGCCCAAAGGTCCAAACAACCGTACTTCTCAGAGTTGGGGCAGCTAATGGCCCGATCTTGCCTGGCCTGAGGACTGATGTATGTCCAATCCGTGTGAGAGGCACTGCCCTTCTCCCAGGTTGACAAACTGGTTAACTCGCTGGTTTCACCCTTTTCCTTTTTAAAGAAAGGCAGTTCACGTAATATCCTTGAAACCTGCTGTATAGTTTTCCCCAACGCAGCATGGAGCTCTCCCTGGACATCTTCGACAACTTGAGAAATTTTGCGCTGATGACGTCCCAGGATATCATAACGAAAGAATGAATAAATAGCCCAGGCTAAATCCATGCCCTTGGAGAGAACCTTTTTCCACGCAGGTCGATTATCTATATATGCATGCTGGCTCAACCCCCGAAATTTTCGATACCGTCTCCAGATGAGTCGTTCTTTAGATTTTGCACCCAGAGTCCAACGTACATAAATATTTGGATTCTTTAACTTTCTTAAAGCAAAAGTACGGAAAAACTTTATTCCCCGCACATTCAACACCACCTCGTCCGTGGCACGAATCACTTCCTGACGCAACCGCTTAAAAAAATCATAATCTTCAGGTCTAGCGCCTAAAGGTGGCTCTTTGATAATGCGGTCAATATAGCCCATTCGCAGATTATCTTCCGCAGTAATCTTTAGCTGGGCAGCACACTTTTCCACCAGTTCCGGCGTAGTGCTCATCCCGGGCTTAATGCGTCCCTCTATGGCCGCTGCTCCTTCAGGAGAAATGACTGAATAATAACCATGAGAAAGCATCAATCGCATGTCCGCCAGGCCAATAGCCTCGGCCCCGCCTGATCCTCCTTCAGAAATAACCGTAATAATAGGAACAGTAATTCCGGCCATTTCATATAGATTACGGGCTATTTGCTGGGCAGCCCCCGGATAATCTTCAATCGGATAGGAACCAGGTGTAAAAATATAGGTATGAATAGGGATATTTTCTGTCTCCGCAACTTTCATATATTGCAAAGCCTTGGCATTACCCCAAGGTTTTACTGACCCACCATTTCTAAATTCCTGCCCATGCCCCTTTTCCTGACCAATGACCATAACCGGCTGATTATAGACTTTATTGCCTACTTTACGGGTTATGTAGGCACGGGCAATAATCATAGCCGGGTCTATGCTATATTCGTCCTGGCCGCCAATCTCAGTATAATTATCGTAAACATTCTCCAAAATATCTTTAAGACAGATACGCTGAGGATGCCGGACAATACGCACCTTGTCCATAGGCGTAAGCTGTTTTTCCAGCTTCTTTTCCAAAAAAGAGAACAAATCCAACAGCGAAGCAATTTGACGCTTACAATCTTTGAGTTCTAATTTAGGATAACGTTTTATAAAATCACTTAATTTTGAACGCAAAAGGGCAATATTGGCATTTTCTTTTGAACCAAATATATCTTCAATATATTTTAATCTTTCTTGTAATTCCTGAATTTGTTTTTCAATATCGATCATAGTAGTCTGCGTTTATTGGGTTTATTATTAAGTTACCTGCCCCGCCATAGGCGGGGTCGAGTCTATTAGGTTTGTCGAGTTAACCTGTGCCTACATCACAGACTCTAACCCCTATATCCTCAAACACTAAAACTTGAGCAAATCATCTGTTTTGGACAGCAAAAATTTTATATTTGACTTCAATGGCTGTCCATTCTTATCTTTTCCTTCTAAAATCAAGTCGTTTAAAAACCTTTTTCCTCGCTCAATGGCCTGATCCAGATCTTTACCCCAGATAATGGCTAGAGCCAGGTTGGGGTCAAATTCTGTGGGTATCTCATAAGGTCTGTTGGTTGGGACTTGAGTATACACCTTGACCCATGGAGCCTCTGTCCATGAAAATTTTTCAATGCGTCCCACCCAGGGAGTAAACCTGTCTTCAGGGTCTTCGGCTAGAATCCTGTATTCTATCCCCACTCCATCAAAATTAATATCTTTTTGAGTATATCGCAAAGGCTCTCCCAAGGCTAAACGAATCTGCTCCCGGATCAAATCCACTTCCTTATCTCTGACTTTAGAGATAATGGCCGATACCCCATTTTCCACCTGAATCCGGGTATTTACTTCCATTAAAAAAGGATGGCCAGTGGGGCTGATAATCCACTCCCACGTGCCTACATTGTCATACCCCACTTCTTTCGCCATACGCAGAGAATATTTAACAATATCATCAAGAACCTTCTTGGCGTCAAAAGCATAGCGAATTTTCTCCGGATAAAATCCCGGTGCGACCTCTATGCGCTTTTGGCGACCTATACTTTGGATCGTGCAATTCCGGGTTCCGAAATGAACGACGTTCCCATTACGATCAGCTACAATCTGCACTTCCAGATGATTAAAATCAAAAATTCTCTGCTCAATGAGTACGCCTTCGTCACGGAACTGTCGCTTGGCGTAGCTTTTTATCCGACGCAAGACCGTACGGAATCTGTCCAGATCATTTACCTCTTCAATGCCCATTCCCCCGCCTCCGGCAGAGGCCTTGACCAAAATAACAGGATTTTCAATACCCTGCTTTTCCTGAAACTCGAATAGGGAACGAGCCAGTTCTTCTGCTTCTAAATCATTAAAAATAGGTTTATCCGATCCAGGTACAGTTGGAACATCCAGTCTCCTGGCCAATCTTTTAGTGTTAATCTTATCTCCCAGCTCCTTGATTACCCGCCAGGAAGGGCCAATAAAAATCAACTTACGACTTCTTTGCACCACGCGGCGGGCAAAGCGAAAGTCTTCTGCAAAAAAACCATAGCCGGGATGAATAGCCGTTGCTCCAGCATCATCAGCCACTGCAAAAATCTCATTGGCATCAAGATAGGAGCTAATCCGGTACAAAGCCTTTTTTCCGCCATATTTCAAGGCCAGGGTACAATGTTCCGATTCCCTATCCTCTTTTGTGTACACACAAACAAAATCCAGGCCTAAACTTCTACAGGCCTGGAGAATACGGATAGCTATTTCGCCTCTATTAGCAATCAGAACCTTATGCCTTCTTCGCAAATTACTTATTTTTTGCATTTCTCCTCTTTTTTATAAGGCTGATATTTTTTTTCTGAACTTCTAAAACAAGTTTATCCAAACACAACTCTTGCCGGTAATCCAAATTTTGAAACCGACAAGCTACAATTCCATTTCCCACTCGGACTACCTTAGCCTTAAGCAAGGACAAATATAATTTGTTCCTCAACCATAAGCTAAGCTCAATTTCCGTGCCTTCAACAAACTCTCTCACATATTCAACAGGGTCAAAAGCGACTCCTTTTACACTAAGATCAAGAACGGGGAAAAAAAGTTCTTCATCTTTTTCCCCAATAGAGACCTTCAGCCCGGGCACTCTAACTCTATATGCTTGGCGCCTTTGATTTTGTCCTCCAGGGTACTCCAAAGAATAATCGGTTAAAAAATCATCAGGCATTGCCCGTTAGCCTCCTATCATCTTTTCCAGGACAAATTCCACACGCCTATTCCTAGCTCTATTTTCATCACTATTGTTAGGGTAAAGAGGGTTAAGATCAGCAAAGCCAGTAGCAGTTAGTCTTTCAGGTTCAATACCAATGGAAATTAAATAGCGCAGCACATTAATAGCCCGCAAAGCTGATATCTCCCAGTTATCCTTAAACCTGGACCCCGCTCTTGGTGGGAGATTATCTGTATAACCACGGATATTGATCTTCTGGTCCGGATGACGGATAAAAAAATCTTTCATCTCCTGCAACACCTTTTTCCCCTCTGGCTTAAGTTCCACCTTTCCAGAATCAAAAAGGACCGAGGCAGGAAGACGTAGAGTAATTTTGCCCGATTCCAAATAGGCACCTACAATTCCTTCTAGTCCCTTTTGGGTATAGTAATATTGGAGATCAGCAAAAACTTTTTGTTGTGCTTTAATCAGTTGCCGAAATTTTGTTACTTCATTTACTAACACGCCTTCGTTGCCTGTCTCTATCTTTACACTGCTTGGAATAACACTCTTGCCACCAAGTGCCTGACGCACAGAATGGATAGACTTCAAAAATTTCTCATCGTTTAAGGAAGACATGGAAAAGAGAAGAATAAAAAAAACCAGCAACAACATGGATATATCCGCAAAAGTGGTTATCCAAGCCGTACTTTCGTCTTCTTCTAGTTCTTCTATATCCCAATTATCTTCGTTCATATTTTCGATCTCCTGGAGCGACAAAGGAAGAAAGCTTTTCGTAGACAAACACGGGGTTATTGTTTTCCAAAATAGATTTCGCCCCATGAAAAATAATTTCCAAATGCATGATTTCCTGCAGACTACGGCTTTTAAGCTTTCCGGCAATAGGCAGAAATACAAGAGTGGACAACAGGGCCCCATAAAAAGTCGTCAAAATGGCCACAGCCATAGCCGGTCCGATAACCTTAGGATCTTCTAACCTTGTCAACATCTGAACCAAACCGATTAGAGTCCCGATCATACCAAAGCCAGGGGCAAAAGCCGCCATTTTTTTAAAGACATCCTGAACTATGGCATGGCGCTTACGCATGGATGAAATTTCTATACGCAACGTCTCGGTAATCATTTGCGGTTCAGCATTATCAGCAATTAACTGACAGGCCTTTTTCAACACCATATTATCGGTCTTGACATTCTCTAAGGCCACAAGACCATCCCTCCGACTTATCTCCGCCACCCTGACCATAGTGTTTACCACTTCGTTGGAAGTCACTTTTTTACTTCCAAAAATATAAAAGGCCGCCCGAAAAGCCTTGAAAATATCCTCCACGGGAAAATTAATACAGGTTGCTGCAAAAGTCCCGCCCAGGACAATCATCATTCCCGGTATATTAACAAACACATCAACGGCACCACCCCAAAATATGGCCCCGATAACCAGGGAAAACCCTACAATGATCCCAAAAAAAGTTGCAATATCCATAATTCCGCTTTAAATAGAGATTTAAGGGTACGATCGATTTATCAATTTTACGCCACTACACAACAAAAAGTCCAAGATAATGCTTCGAATAATTTTACACAAAACCAATCTTCTGACTTCGCCTTTTCTTTCAACTAAAACCTTATTTTTACAGATACATTGCCAGTTTAGCCAAACAAAACCCTAATAACGATTATCTTAAAATTATGCAAAAAGAAAATAACGTCTATCAAACCTGTAAATTTTTTAAAGAAAATCTTCCGGTTGAACACGTTGGCGTAGCCCTGGTGCTAGGCAGTGGTCTGGGCGACTTTATCCAGTCCCTAAACCCGATGCTGGAGCTTCCTTACAGCCAAATCCCCCATTTTCCCCAGTCAACCATAAAAGGTCACCAGGGTGTCTTCTATCTTTGTCAACTAGAGCAGGTCAACCTCGCTATCTTATCCGGTCGGGTACATCTCTATGAAGGTTACTCTCCTTTTGAAGTAGCCTTTGCCACACGCGTTCTTGGAGTTCTGGGGGTGAAAAACATCATTTTAACCAATGCTGCCGGGGCATTAAACCCCCAATTTGACGTCGGCTCACTGATGCTCATTACCGACCACATCAATATGACCGGCAACAACCCCTTGACAGGTCCAAATGTGGATGAGTGGGGACCTCGCTTTCCCGACATGAGTCAAGTTTATTCTCCTGAACTCCAGCAACTTGCCCTGGACACTGCCAAGAAATTGCAAATCCGCCTGGAAAAGGGTGTCTATCTCTGTATTCCCGGTCCAAGCCTGGAAACCCCCGCTGAAACCAGGGCCTTTAGATTTTTAGGAGCAGATGCCATTGGTATGTCCACGGTTATGGAAGCCATTGTAGCCAAGCATATGGGCATGCGCATCCTGGGCCTTTCCTGCCTGACCAATAAAAACCTGCCCGACTGTATGGCTGAAACTTCACATGAGGAAATCCTGTCTCAGGCAAAGAAGGCAAACAGCATTTTAAGCACGCTCCTTTTAGATCTTATTCCAAGAATAAACTCCAACTGATAGTCAAACGACAAAAAGGGGACTTGATTAATGACAGAAATAAATCCCAAACATTTAATTGATGAACTTCAATATAATGTTAAGCGACAGGATAAAATCAAAGCAGATATTGTCCTGTCTTATTTCTTTGATGTAGATAAAAATACGCAAAAAGAACTGGTACGTATCCTGGAGCAAGGCCCTGCTGAATTTTCCATACCTCTTCTCGTTGATTTAATTCAAAAAAAAACAAGCTTGGTACATGAACTTCCAGAAATCAAGAACGCCTTAATTGCCAAGGCCCTGGAAGCTCCTGAACTTTTGCTCAAAATCATAGAAGACGATGCTATTCAACCTAAAGAATTATTTATCCGAATATCCGGAGAAATCCGGTTAGAACAGGCCCTGCCTGTCTTGATCAAAATTCTGGTCAACACCAAAGTTGAAAGTATCTTAAAAGAGACCATAACTACCCTTGGCCTCATTGGGGATCCCAAAGCCACAAATGCTGTAAGCGAATTTTTGTACTCCAACAATAAGGCTCTGACCATAGCGGCCATTAAAACCCTGGGACAAATTGGCACGCCCACTGCTATGCAAAGACTGGCTGAAAAACTAGGCCAAGACCCACAATTGGATGTACTCATCTTAGATATTTTTTCTCAAGTCCAGGATAACATAAGCCTGCAAAAATTGAATGAAACTCTTGGCTCACACTATGCTCACCTGCGCAACTATGCCAAAAGTAAATTGGTTCAAATCGGAGCCAAGGCTGTCCCCCTCTTAATCCAAAACCTAGTCTATGACGATCCGGATCTTTTAATCCACACCTTAAATGTTTTGGGGGAAATAGGTGATGCTTCTACCATAGTGCCCATCCGCAAGCTATTACACAACCACCCCGATGATCCTAATGTTCGCTTTGCAGCTTACGAAGCTTTAGGGATGCTGCCCATAGACAAAGGAGCTTATGTACTCGCTTCCGGACTCACAGACGAGGAAGAGCACGTACGGGTAGCCGCTGCCTCGGCCATTGACCGCAGCCTGAATGAAATCCTGGTGGCAGGCATAAAAAACATGGTCCGCCAAAAAGACGAGGACACGGTCAAAATTATCCGCTCCATTATCAATGCCCAGGCCTCAAATATCTTTATTTCCCTCATAGAAGAACCCGTTTTTCAAGAACTAGTCATCAACTTTCTCCAAAAAAAAGCTACGCCGGACGTTCGCGCCTATTTTCAAAAACTTTTGGATAAACATGGCTATAAAGACCTGGCCCAGAAACTGAGTAAAGAAGTTGCTACTCATAAAGCCAAAATCAGGGCTCTGGCTGTTGATGATTCTAAAATGATTTTAAATATCTACAAGTCAACACTGTATGAATTGGGATGTGACCCCATTCTCTTCGATAAACCGGCCGATGCCCTTGAGTGGCTTAAAAACAATAAACCTCAAATCATGTTTACCGATCTTAACATGCCAGAAATTACCGGAATTGACCTTATTGCCAAAACCAGATCCATCTACCGCAAAGCTGACTTACCCATAATCATGGTCACTACTCAAAATGAGGTCCAGGACAATGAAGCTGCTTATGCGGCAGGAGTCAATGAGATTCTCTTCAAGCCATTTACCAGCGAGACCATAAAACAAGTTCTTGACAAGTTCGTCACTAGTGGTTCGTAATTTTACTAAACGCTCAAGCTTGACTCACTGCATCATGAGAGTAAATCGTGTACGAAGCGGACTTTAAACTTTTTTAACTTTTAAGTTTTAAATATTGTTATGAAAATCGCCCTGTTACAGCTCAATCCAACTGTCAATCATCTGGAATTAAATAGCCAGAAAATTATTTCCTCTGTGGAAAAGGCCTATAAAAATGGCGCTGACCTTTGTATTACCGGCGAAATGTCCCTTTTAGGTTATCCGCCTCGAGACCTTCTTTTCAATACAAGTATAATTGAAAATTGTTGGGAGAAAGCCATAGAAATTGCCCGGAAAACAGAAAAATTTTGTCCTCTAATTCTGGGCTTGCCTATAAAAAGTAAACAAAGAGATAAACTATACAATGGGGCTGTTTTTATTTCCCAGGGAGAACCCAGGCAAAATTTTGGCAAAAGCCTTCTGCCCAATTATGATGTCTTTGACGAACAACGTTATTTTCTCCCCTATCCACAACCAGGTTTTTTAAATTTTAAAGGAGTAAAGCTTGGTATAACCATCTGCGAAGATATCTGGAACGACAAAGACTTCTGGCAGGAACGCAAATATTCTTTTGACCCGGTGGAGGCCCTAGCAGGGCAAGATGTGGATATCATTCTCAACCTTTCTGCTTCTCCTTTCACCTTGGGCAAACAAATCGTCCGTCAAAAAATATTAACGGCTCTAGCCAGAAAATATAAACTGCCGCTTCTTTATTGTAACCAGGTCGGCGGCAATGATGACCTCATTTTTGACGGCAGGAGTTGTGCGGTTGATCATGAGGGTCGGCTTCAGGCCAGGGCCAAAGCATTTGCCGAGGACATCCTTATTGTTAATATAAAAGATTGGACGCAAAACAGAATTGAAGTTCATGACTTTAGCCCCGAGGCAGAGGCCTGGCAGGCCCTGGTTCTGGGAACCAGAGACTATGTACGCAAATGCGGATTTAAAAAGGTTCTTCTCGGACTATCCGGAGGCATAGATTCATCCTTATGCGCGGCCATAGCTGCCCATGCCATAGGCCCGGAAAATGTCCTCGGAGTGCTTATGCCCTCACCACACACCAGCAAGCAAAGCATTCGTGATGCCTTGGACCTGGCCGATAATCTAAACATAAAGACCATAACCCTGCCCATAGAAAATTTAATGCGCTGCTTTGATCAAACGCTGCAACCTGTTTTTGCCGGCTTGTCTCCCGATGTGACTGAAGAAAATATCCAGTCGCGCATAAGAGGAAACTTGCTCATGGCCATATCCAATAAATATAACGCCATGCTCATTACCACCGGCAATAAATCAGAACTGGCAGTGGGCTATTGTACCATCTACGGGGACATGTCCGGCGGACTGGCCATTATTTCCGACGTACCCAAAACAATGGTTTATCGCCTCTGCCGCTGGCTAAACAAACAGGAGGGCAAAGACATTATCCCCTCCTCTGTACTCGAAAAACCACCTTCGGCCGAACTAAAACCAGACCAGAAAGACGAAGATAGTCTGCCTCCTTACAGTATCCTTGATAAAATCCTGCACCTTTATATTGAAAAAGGGCACTCTATAGACCAAATCATAGCCCAAGGATTTGACCCGTCACTTATAAACCGCGTCGCTGATATGGTTAAAAAGGCTGAATTCAAACGCTACCAGGCCCCGCCAGGACTAAAAATCACTGACCGCGCCTTTGGCACCGGATGGCGTATGCCCATTGCCAGAAAATAAACATTAAACTTTTTTACCAATAAAACCAATGAGTTACACCAAACCTAAAAATGTCAGAAAATCATGGTTGGCACTTTTGGTCGGCAATTTGTTTTAAAACGTCTTTATTCGTTAGAGGCTTTTTTTGTAAACGCCAAAACCTTACTATCCTTCTTCCAGCCAAAGACCTCATCAAGACAGATCTGCACGCCTGAGGATTAAAAACGGTTAACAACTTGTGAGGAAAAACAGAGCATCGGGATGAATGGGCTTGTATTTTGCTATGTTGCCCATAACTACCGGTAATAAAAGAATATTTGTTTACCCAAAATGTCTCATTATGCTCTGTCCGCAAGCAAGTCCTGAGAACAGGTCCAAGTCTTTGTACCAGCATGAAAGAAAGCAAGACTAGAATAAACAAACTAGAGTTTAGAGTCTCCTCAGTAAAAAAAATGATGAAAATTAAAAAAAGTTGGAAAAATCTCTTGACTTTACCGCGCAAATGCGCGGCCGCCTTTGGCGGCCTCCAAGAAAGAACTAATCTTTCTTGGAGGTGTAACCATGCTTTCTTCTCTAAAAATCTTCCAGCTTATCTCAGACTGGATAACTACCCTTTGGACTGGCTTGCCCACCAAGCTCAGACCAACTTTGCTAGAATTACTGCTTGGCGCTATTATCTCAAACTCAGGCCATATTACAGATGCTATTTTGGCTATCAAACCTGTAAGAACATGGACTACATACTTCAAAGTCATCGAAAATGGAAAATTCTCATGGCTAATACTTGCACGAAACTGGACAAAACTTTTGATTCGCTTACTGGGAAACTTCCAAAAAAGCACCAGCAGTAGGCCCTCCATCACGATCATGCCAAAAGACAAAACAGGCCCAAATTCCTTTGGGGGCAACTTCGGGTAACTCTGGCTATGATTGGCTCCAAAAACAAACGTTATGGTGCCTTTCCTCTCCTGATGAAACTTATTCCCAAAAACGGCAACTACTCCAAACTCAAGGCAGCAAAATTTTTAATGAAACTCTTTATTTCCTATACGGATGCTTCCTTCAACATCAAATTACTTCTGGATGCCTGGTATATGAAAGCAAACTTGCTTCTGCCTCTAATAAAAAACAATGTCACCGTTATAGGTCAGGTTCGCAGAGATACAGCTCTATACTTACAACCTGTAGCTACCAAAAAAGTAGGCAGACCTCGAAAATACGGTCGGAAACTAACATTCGAGCTGGTAAAGCAACTCTTTACCCTTCAGGAAGACTCTATTGTTGCATATGGCAAAGAGCGAAAGTTCCTATTTTATTCCTTAGAAGCAAAAGCCCGCTTCCTCAAAGGACACCTTTGCAAAATTGTTTGGTGTCGTCTTCAACAAGACACAGGCAAATGGACAAATTGGCACCTTTTATTGTCTACAGACCCAACTCTGTCTGGTTCCACAATTATTCACCTTTACTCACTGCGTTGGTGGACAGAGTCAATGTTCAACGAAATCAAAAACCTTTTTGGTCTTCAACATGCCTGGCAACAAACCAAACAGGCATTGGCCAGATGGCCATTTATTCTCTCTTTAGCTTACAGCATCCCCAAATTATTGTCCTTAGTATTGGAGCCAGGGGAAGCAAAGTCTTTCTTTTCAATCCCCTGGCGTACAGAGCAACCAATAACTGCCGGATGGATAGCTACTAGTATCAGATTTTATTTTCAAAACTTCAAGGTTCGCTGCCTGTGGGACCGAAAGTCCCAAAAAATGATCATAAAAAAACAGCACCTGGATTCAATTTATGGCAAGATAGCCTGACAATTAAGAATTATTCAGCAACTACAAAATATTTTTTACTCGCTTAACTAGCGATAATAGATAAGTGCGCCCGGCTTTGACCAACTGAAACTCTAAACTCTAGAAATTATATTTATCATTTATTATTGAGATATCATCAACGGATTTTACAAAGTCTACATTTAATTAATATTTTTCCAATTCTACTGGAGAACGTTATTTGGTACAAATAGGACAGTTACCATGGCCAATATATTATTTTATTTCAGCCTATTATGTAATCCAACCGAACAATGACGCTGAGGGGATTTCCAGTTGCTTTTATGAACTTGCTTTCCAGCTTTCCTGCTTTTCCGCCATTTTCACCTTTTTTTCTGGTTTTTTTGGGAGATAAAAACGCCTAGACTAATAAGGAATCCGCCAAAAATCATCAAACCGGTTATCCTTTCCTTTAAAATAAGGTTAGAAGATATGACAGTCACAACCGGGACTAAATACATATAATTTACAGTTACAACAATCCCGATTTTGTTGATCGACTTGTTCCATAGTACGTAACACATTGAGGAAGCTATCAATCCTAAAAACAGTAAGTTAAAAATTACATTTGAATTTGTTAGTTTATTAACATCAAATTCTGAATTAAATAAAAACATGAAGGGAAAAGAGGTAATTATTCCATAAAGAAAAACTTTTCTCATGACATAGATAAAATTATGTTTCCCTCCAATTATTTTCAGCAAAACCGCAAAAAATGCCCAAACAAATGCTGATAAAAAAGCTAAAAGATCACCTAATGGATTGAGTTTTAGAAAAAATTTACCGTTATACATAATAAAAAACGTCCCTGTAATTGCCAAAAAGAATCCGTAAATCAGGCTTTTGTTTATTTTCTCATCTGCAGTAATGATATGAGCGGTGATAGCAGCCAGAATTGGTGAAGCTGAAATGATGAAAGAGGCATTTGAAGCATATGTATAAGCCAGGGAAGTATTCTCAAAAACAAAATATAAAGAAATCCCGCACATTCCAGCAAGCATGAATAGCATTTCTTCTTTGATACTTTTTATCTTTTTTACTTTTGGATACATCAAAAATAATATGATATATGCAAAAATAAATCGATAAATTAAAATCTCATAGGCGTCGAGTGTTTTTAATAATATTTTAGTTGAAACGAAGCTATTACCCCAAACAAAAATACAAAATAAGGCAGCAATGTGCCATAGAATTATCTTTTTGCTCAATTTTAACTCCCGAATTCGGTTTGTAATTCAATAAATGCCAAAAATTCACAAACATTTATTACAACACACATTTTAGGGTTTTTTAAAAACGCAAATGTTAACAACCGGGTGGGCAAGCGCTATTTCCTTGTTTGTGATCTTTCCCGCAATTCTTACGAGGAATAGGTCCAACCTTCGCTATTGGAACGCTTGCCCACGCGAAAATTTATCGGCGCGGGCACAAAAACGTGCCCACCCTACATAACCATTCTACGGTAATTTAGAATAATCCTAAAATGTGTATTGTAAGAATAATAGTTTTTAATACGAGGGCCATTCTCGGATTTTTGGCTGTTGTTTGATCGGTCACTTGCATCAATTTGTGTGGTTTCGACACATATGAGACAAATTAGGTTCCAATTTTTTGCTTTTCCAGGAATCTAAAATATTTTGAAGAACGGGGTCTAATGATCTCGTTCGATTCCCAATAT